>JAFEFW010000650.1 GCA_018240405.1 Pseudomonadota bacterium | reverse complement strand
GGGCCGCGCGCCAGGATGCGTCGGAGTAGCCGATGAGGTGCTGCACGGCGTTGTTGTCGCGCAGCTTTTCCGAGTGCCACGCCTGGCTCTTGGTCTTCGCCAGGTCGATGAACGCATCCAACATGGCACGCGCGACGCCGAGGCCGACACTGGCGAAACCGGCGGCGTAAAGCTGCATCGCCTGGAAGCGGTACAGCGGCCCCTGCTCCCGTCGCTCCATCGGCGATTCACGCGTCAGGCTGTGCGCGTCATCGATGAACAAGTCCTCAATGATATATGTGTCACTGCCGGTACCGCGCAGACCCATCACCTGCCAGTCATCCCGGATGCGGGCTTTATCGTGTGGGAACAGATGCGTCCGCTCCCACGGCTTGCCATCCGGCTTCAGGATGGGCGTGCCGTCCGCCTGATATCCCGGGCAGTTGGCGCCCAGCCAGGTGGCGTGGCGGTGGCCGCTGGCAAAGGTCCACGAGCCCGTCACGCGCCAGCCGCCCTCGACCCGGATGGCCTTGGCGCCCGGCCCCTGCCCCCAGGCGAGCACATCGCGCGCGCCGCTGAACACCTCCCCGGCAACCTCCGGCGCGATATAGGCCGCGGCAGTTGTGCACCCTGATCCCTGGTTCATGCACCACGCCGCCGAGGCGTCGCCTTCGGCGATAGCCTCGACGCATTGCACGTACTCCACCGGCTTCAGTTCGAACCCGCCGACGCTGCGTGGCAGCAGCAACTTGAACAGCCGTGCTGCGTGCATCGAATCAAGCACACGCGGCGGCAATTCGCATTTCGCATCGATTTCGGTCGCCGCTTCCCGCAGCAGCGGGATCAATGCTCTGGCCCGGGCGAGACAGGCTGCCGCGTCGTCCTGCGTCGTGGTCGCGGAAGCGCCGGCAAGATCGTTCATCGGACCATTTCCTTGTTGCGAGCATGGCCCAATCAGGTGCCACGCATCGGATCGGAGCCAGTTTGACATACCGGTCAGCCCCTCGCAATACTGGCCAGTAGAGCGCCCGCGACGGCCTGGACGCAGGAGGTCCACGGGCCGATCGTGCGCGCCATACGCATAATGTCCAGGGGAGGGATATGCATGACGCTGATGTGGTTCCATTTGACGGCGTATGCGGAACTGTCAGCCGATTTTCCGGACCCGACCAATCGGTGTATCGAGATCCCTGCCTTCAGTCCCAAACTCGCGGCGGAGTAACGTATCGTGTCCGAACCAGAAACTTCAACGATCGACGTCAACGGCTTCACCACCCGTGTCTGGAAAAAGGGCTCCGGCCCCACGCTCGGCTGGTTTGCCGGCTTCGGCGGCCTGCCGCGCTGGATGCCGTTCCTGGATGAACTGGCGAAGTCGCGCACTGTGATCGTGCCGTCGCTGCCCGGCTTCCCTGGCGGCGAACGCGGCCACACCGTGCTGGATACGCACTTGGACTGGCTGGTCGCGGTGCGGGAGATTCTCGAGAAGTCTGGCTTGGCCGGCGCCGATCTGGCAGGCAGTTCCGTTGGCGCTTCACTGGCGCTGGAAGCCGCCGCGCTATGGCCGGCGCTGGTGAAGAAGCTAACGGTGATCGCGCCGTTCGGCCTGTTCGATGAGACGAATCCGGCGACCGATCCGTGGGCGCAACGGGCGGACAACGTGCCGGGCCTGATGTGCGCCGACCCGGAGATCTGGAAGGCCATGAAGGCGGTGCCCGAAGGCGCCAACTCGGTTGAATGGCCGATCGAGCAGGTACGCGCATCCGAAGCCGCCGCCCGCATCTTCTGGCCGCTGGGCAACACCAAGCTCGACAAGCGCCTGCGCCTGATCAAGGCTCCGACGCTGCTACTGTGGGGCGAGAAGGATGCGATCATGCCGCGCGCCTACGCCGACAGCTTCGCCAAGGGCATCGGCGGCCCGACGACGATCAAGACGATCCCCGGCGCTGGTCATCTGGCCGAACTGGATAAGCCGGCCGAGGTGGCGAAGGAGATCGTCGGCTTTACCGCATAGTGGCAATGGCGGCGCGAGTGTTCCCGGCCGCGCTGCCATTCCTCTCCATCCGCAATCATGGCTTGCCGAAGCGCGGGCCGCCGGAAGTTGCACATCGCTGCCCGTGCGGCGGAAGCCTTGGTGCGGCCGTCCGAGACTCCATCGTCTGCCACCGTCCACCAGCGTTAACCCGGCATTTACCATTCCGCGGTAATCCGGCTCCCACCGGGACGGCGATACGATCTACATGTCTGCAACGAAACTCAGCGCCTTCGTCATTTCCTGCAACCGGGCGGAGATTCTGGAAACCTGCCTGCAGGCGCTGGCCTTCGCCGACGAACTGATCGTCGTCGACAAATCGTCGACCGACACTTCCCGCGCTGTTGCCGCCCGCTTCGCCCATCAGGTCGTCACCGTGCCCTGGACCCCGACGGTGGAGGAGACACGGACACTGGCCCTGTCACTGTGCCGCCACGACTGGATCCTGTTCCTGGATGACGATGAGTGCCTGAACCGCGAAGCCGGACGCTGGATCCGGTCGGAGATACGGCGGCCACGCGCCGACATCTACGCCTTCCCGCTGCGCCACTACATCCTGGGCTCACATGATGAACGCGCCTATTACTGGCCGGAGCACCATGTCCGCCTGTTCCGCCGCGGCGCCGTCAGCTTCAGCGGCACCGTCCATGCCGGGGTGCAGCGTCATTCTGACCAAGTGATGACCGTCTGGCCCGAGGACGGCGTCTGCATCCACCACCTGTCGCACCCCGACACGGAAACCTGGCTCGAAAAGACCAACCGCTACACGGCAAGGGCCGACCGCGCCCGCTGCGCCGCCGGCCCCGAGGGCTTTGCAGCCTTCGCGCACCAGCGCATCGACCACTGGATGAGCCTGACCAAGGACAGCGATCCCGGCGGCTACCCGGCAGTGACCGCTTTGTTACGCGCTGTCTACGACATGATCGACGCGATCAAGGCGTGGGAGCAGGCGCGCGGTATCGACGGCCGCGCCCTGTTCTCGCAGGCCGCCGCGGCGCTGCGCGGCAACTCTACAACGGTGTCGGAACAATTACCCCCTCCGCCACCCGACGCCGCAGCGCCTCCTTTTGAATCTTCCCTGTCGGGCCGTGCGGCAGATCAGCGACAAAGGCCACTTGATCCGGCAGCCACCATTTCGGCACATGCTGCAGCAGATGCGCGCGTAGTTCCTCATGCGACACAACCGCATCCTGCATCGGGACCACAATCAGGAACGGTCGTTCCTGCCAGCGCGGATGCGGCATCGCCACCACGGCTGCTTCCCGAATGGCTGGATGCCGCGTTGCCGCTTCCTCCAGCGCCTGTGAGCTGATCCATTCACCGCCGGACTTGATCACGTCCTTGGCGCGGTCGACGATGTGCAGCGTGTTGTCGGGATCGATCATGGCGATGTCACCGGTGCGCATCCAGCCATCCTCGGTCTGCAGGTCGATCTCCGGCTGACGGAAGTATGCGCCGGCGATCCAGTGACCGCGGCACTGCAGATGACCAGGGGTCTTGCCGTCCCGCGGCAACGGCTTGTCGTCCTCATCGACAATGCGAATCTCATTGCCGTACAGCGGCTTGCCCTGCGTGCGCATCGCCGCCACCGCCTCCTCATGCTGCAAACCCTGCGCGGCAAAGGACACAGTTGCGCCGTGAGTCGTTTCGGTCATGCCCCAGCCGTGGCTGAACCGCACGCCATACTCCCGCATATAGGCATCAATCATCTCCGCCGGCGGCGCGGTGCCGCCCGAGAATACCCGCTGCAGCCGCCCCAGCCCCTGTCCGCTGCGGCGGCAATGGTCCAGCAGCCCGAGCCAGATCGTGGGCACAGCGGCGGCGACCGTCACGCCTTCATTGACGATCAGCCCGTGCAGAAACTCGTCATCCGCCCGCCGGCCCGGTAGCACCAGCTTGCAGCCGTACATCGGCGCCAGGAACGGCACGGCCCAGCCGTTGCAATGAAAGAATCCCGGCATCCCCAGGATTACGTCATCGGCAGACAGCGCCCAGCCATTGCCGCCGCCGACCGACAGCGTCGAGACCACGGTGCCACGATGCGAATATAGCACGCCCTTCGGCTTGCCGGTTGTGCCGGAGGTAAAACATAGCGCGCAGCCATGCCGTTCATCGACCTCCGCCCAGGTGAACCCGGGGTCGCCCGTGCTAATCAGATCTTCATAGCACAGCACGTTACGAAGCGATGTTGCCGGCATGTCCTCGCGCCGCGCCATGACGATGAAGCGGTCGACCGTTTCCAGCCGCGGCGCAAGCTGCTCCGCCAATGGAACGGTGTCGAGGTCGACGAACAGCGTGTGGTAGCCGGTGAAATTCACCGCGTACAGGATCTGCTCCGGCGGCAGGCGGGGATTGGCGGTGTGCAGGACGCCGCCGAAGCCGCTGACGCCGTAGAACAGCTCCAGATGGCGGTGGGTGTTCCACGCCAGCGATCCGACGAAGGTCCCCTGCCCCAGGCCCAGATGTGACAGCGCCGACGCCAGGCGCCGCGCCCGCTCTGCGATGGCGCGATAGTTGGTGCGGATGGTCTCGACCCGGCCGCAGGACACGATTTCGGTGTCGCCGTAGGAGACGGCGGCGTGGTCGATGATGGTCGAGACCAGAAGCGGATAGTCGAGGTTCAGTCCGAGCATTGTTGTATGCCTGCTGGGTTTTTGGTTGCGGACGGGTATGAGGGCGTCCGGGGCTGAGTTTGCCCGGAACGGCGCATGCCGCAAGATCCGAACTTTATTCGGATAAACTTGACAGGGTTTCGGTATCCGTTCAATGCTCCTGCACCCGCCAGGGAGAGCGCGGGAACAGGCGCGCCAAGCGCCCCTCAACGAAGGAACGACCATGGCATCCGTGACCATCGACCGGCTGCAAATCCGTCCGCTGCATCCTGTGCTCGGCGCCGAAGTGCGCGGCGTCGACATGCGTAAGCCGATGGACGCGGACACGTTCAAGGCGGTGCATGACGCCTGGATGCAGTATCTGGTCCTGGTGTTCCCAGAACAGCGCATCACCGATGAGGAGCATGTCGCCTTCACCCGCCATTTCGGTGAGCCGGAGATATTCCACCAGGACATCATCAAATCCCGCCGCGTGCCGGAGATATTCCGTGTCTCGAACGTCGATGACGACGGCATCCTGATGCCGCCCGATCATCCGACGGTGAAGCAGGTGTCGCTGGCGCAGTTCTGGCACACCGACAGCAGCTATCGCAAAATTCCGTGCATGGGCGCGTTGCTGCACGGCGTCGAAACCAGCAAGACCGGCGGCGAAACGCAGTTCACCAACATGTACGCCGTCTACGATGCCCTGCCCGATTCGCTGAAACAACAGATTGCCGGCCGCCGGGCTCGGCATGATTTCGGCTACCTGCACAAGCTGGCGAAGCTGCGCCCGCTAACGCCGGAAGAGGAAGCCAGGATGCCGCCGGTCTGGCACCCGATGGTGCGCAAGCATCCCGTCACCGGTCGCACGTCCCTATACATCAGCCCGATCTACAATGATGAGATCGAGGGCATGGAGCCGGAGGCGGCGAAGAAACTCGTCGCTCAGCTTGCGGAAATCGCCGAGGAGTCGCGCTTCGTCTATCGCCACCGCTGGTCACCGGACGACGTAGTGATGTGGGACAATCGCTGCACGATGCACCAGGTTACGCCGCACGACCCACGGGAACGGCGTGTGATGCATCGCACCACGATTGTCGGTACGGGTCCCGTCCTGGCCGCCTGAGGCAATGCGTCGCCGCCGCCCTTGCTAGCCGGCGATGATGCTGTCGTAACGTTCTGGTGGAGGGCACCGTGCCGCGGCGCCCTCCTGCCTACTCAGGCGAGTTCGAACCAGAAATCCAGCATCGCGCCGGTCCGCTTCTCGGCGAACTTCGCTTTCACCCGCGTGCCGACCTTCAGCTTTGCCGCCGCGGCGGCCGGGTCCTTCAGGTCGATTCCCTTGAAATAGCCACCCAGCGCCGTGTCCGCGCCGTCCAGCAGCACATAGCCAAACGCATACGGCGGATCGGGAAGATTGTTGAACTTCTCATAGACGATGGTGAACGCTTCGATCCGCCCGCCGGGCCCGACCTTCACCCAATCCGTCGTCGGCAATAAGGTTTCATCTGAAAACGACCGTGGCGGCACCAGCACGCGGTTGGTCTTGGCGCAGCGCTTGCCGTAGATGGCGCCCTCGTCGCGGATCTTGGCGTAGAAGTAGCTCGCCGTCTCACCGAGGGCATGGTTGTAGGTGATGCTCCAGGTTTCCTGGCGCTCCATAAGTTCCATTGTCCGCTCCTATGCCTCGATGACCATCGTGCCGAAAATCTGGTGGTCGCCGCCATTGCCGCTGGCAACGCCGAGCTTCGCCCCCTTCACCTGATGCGCGCCGGCACGGCCCCAGACCTGCAGGGCAATTTCGGCGACACGCGCCATCGCCGTTACGGCAATGGCGTTGGTGCACAGCGTGCCGCCGGATGGGTTCACCGGGATGCGGCCGCCAATTTGGTATTCGCCGTCGCGCAGGCGCTGGATGGTTTCCTGCGGCGACGGTGACAGGCGGGCCGCGTCGATCGAGTGATACTCAGTGCTGCTGAACGGCGCGTAGAGTTCCGCGACCTGGATCTGCTTCATCGGGTCGGTGATGCCGGCCATGCGGTAGGACTTCTCAAAGGAGCGGCCCAGCGCGTAGGCATCAGCATGTTCCGCCGTCGGATTATTGCCCATGCGGTCGCCCATCCAGTACGTTTCCGCCGCATGGCCGACACCGGTGATCCAGACGGCGTCCAGCTTGTTGTCCTTGATGAACCTCTCCGAGGCCAGCACCAACGCCGCGCCGCCCGATGATTGCGGGCAGCAATCCAGCAGCTTGATGGGCCAGGAGATGATCCGGGAAGCGAGCACATCCTCGATCGTCACTTCCTTGCGCAGATGTGCTTTCGGATTCAGTGACGCGTGGTGCCGGTTCTTCACCGTGACGCGCGCCATGTCCTCCTCGGTCATGCCGTAGCGGTCCATGTAGCGCACGGCGGACATGGCCAGCATGTTGATTGTGCCCAGCGGCAATGGCCGTTCGTAGGACGGGTCCCAGATCTTGTTCAGCACGGTCTGGGAATCGCCGCACTCGCCAATCTTGTCCGCGCCGGCTGTCAGCACCACGTCGAACATGCCCGACGCGATGTGGTAGTACGCCGCCACCGCCGACGAAATGCCCGTAGCGCCGCCATTGTTGATGCGCAGGAACGGCTTGTTGCGCCCGCCGACGGCGTCAATGCCCAGACGCTCCGCATTGCCGATGCCGATCATCGCATCCGGCGACAGCGAATAAACAACCGCCTGAATCGCATCAAAATCCAGCTTGGCGTCTTCCATGGCACGGACCACGCCTTCGCGTACCAGATCCGGATAGCTGGCGTCATCGCGGCGTGAGCGGAATTCTGACTGGCCGATGCCGATGATGCCGACGCGATTGCCGCTCATGCCCGCGCCTCCTTGCCCAGAACGATGGCGGATTGGTATTGCATGGCAAAGCCGCTGCCGGCATGTGCCAGTCCACGGCGGACGTTCGCCGCCTGATGCCGCCCGGCGCGGCCGCGGATCTGGTTCGCAACTTCTGCGATGCGAATCATGCCTGTGCAGAACACGGGATTCCAGGTCAGCACGCCGCCGGACAGGTTCACCGGCAGCTTGCCGCCTTGGGCAAAGCTGCCATCGGCTGCACGCGCCGCCCATTGATCGCGCGGGCACAGCGACAATGCCTCGTAGGCAAGCAACTCGGTGTAGGGCGTTGCATCGGTGAGTTCCGCCAGATCGAAGGCGGAGATGGGATCAGTGATCCCCGCCCCGTCGTAAGCCTGTTTGGCTGCTGCAACCAGCGCCGGTGCGGTCGCCAGGTCGCGATCGCCGAGGAAGCTGGGTTCCGTCGCCCACCCCATGCCCTGGATCCACGCCACGTCGCGCAAGCTACGTTGTTGCACGAAATCAGGCGTGGCCAGCACCATCGCCACGCTGCCAGTCACAGGCGCGCTGGTCATTGCCGGCGTCACCGGCCAGCGCATCGGACCGGCTGCTGCCGTCACTGGCGGCTGCGGCCACGCCTGTTGCCCGTGCGACCGGTTCTTTGCCGCAACAGCCTCGGCTGCCGTCCGCGCGTCCGGTTGGACCTGTTCCACCGCCGACGCCTGCAGCGCGTGGGCGGATAGTTCGTCCAGCGGCAGCGCCCGATGGAAATACGGATCGGCGCCCAGGCGCTGTGCCTCCGGCATCGACGACACCTCGGTCGGGCTCCAGGACACTACCAGTTGCGTGCGGAACTGCCCGGTGGCGACGCGCAATGCCCCCAGGACGAAGGCGTGTTCCGAGGCCGACGGCGTCGACATGATGTCGCGGTCCACGCCGCCGGTCGGGCCGGAGGCCATCATCACGGAGATCGAGCGGCCGTCGAACTGATCATTGGCAGCGACCACAATGCCGTCGATGTCCTCGATCGTCAGGCCGGCGTCTGTCAGCGCAAGCTGCGCGGTGTCGTAGATGACCTCCTCCAGCGAGCGATCTCGCGGCGCAATGACCGGCCTGATGGCGCAGCCAATTACGCCGGGCTGGTTCCGCAAGCCCATCCTGCTTCCTCCGTTTCGATAAAATCGGTCCGTAATACCGGCGCTTCGTCATCCACGCGCGCCGGAAACAATACCTGCAGGCGACCCCGCGGCGTGCGCCGCACCACCCCGCGCGCCGTATGGTGTGGTGTCGCAACGGCTTCCGCGAGATCCAGTACCAGGCTGACGCAGCAATCGGATGCGGCGAAGCGCTCCATGGCGTCGGCGGCGGTCAGCTGCACGAAATAGTCGGCAATGTCGTCGATCAGCGCCGTCTGCGGCAGGGGTTCGTTCTGCCGCACCATCCAGTCTGGCCGGCCTGCCGCTTCACAGAAACAGCGCCAGAATTTTTGTTCAACCGCGCCCAGCATCACGTGCCGATCATCGCGGGTCGCGTAAATCCGATAGTAAGCCGCACCGCCGTTCAGGTAGGTCGTTTCGGCGGGCGGCGAGCCAACCGTATCCAGCGCGGCGACCTGGAACGCCTGGAGTGGCATGGCTACGTCGGCGATGCCCAGGTCGATGTGGCAGCCTTTGCCGTCGCACCGTCGAGCCTGCAACGCGCCGAGGATGGCGATGACGGCGTAGAGGCCGCTGGTCATGTCGGCGATCGGCGGATCGAAGAAGCGCGGCGGCTTGCCGTTGCGATGCAGCACACCAGCCATGGCAAGATAGTTGCCGTCGTGACCGGCCGCCTGTTCCATCGGGCCGCCGACGCCGTAGCCGCTGATGGAGCAGTAGATCAGAGCTGGGTTCCAGACGCGCAGATCCTCCCAACTCAGGCAAAGGCGTTCCATCACACCAGGTCGAAACCCTTCGATCAGCACATCGGCATCGCGAACAAGATCCAGCAGGCAATTGCGCCCTTCCTCGGACTTCAGGTCGAGCCGGCAGATCGTTTTGCCAGCGTTCAGGGCTGCATGGAAGGTCGGCGTTCCATCCGGGTCACGCGGACCAAGGACCCGCATTCCATCACCGGCTGGCGGCTCGATCTTCAGCACCTGGGCGCCGAAATCGGCTAGCACCAGGCTGGCGAATGGTCCCGGCAGGTAGCTGGACAGGTCCAGCACCCGCACGCCGCGCAGACACTGGTTGAGCCGGGACACTACAGGATCGCGATCGGACTGATCGGGCTGCCGGTGCCGCCCACGACAGGCAGCGGACTCGCAGCGAACATGATGGTCGAACGGCCCGCAGCAGCCAGACCGTCAAGCACCAATCCTTCCAGCAGCGGAATGCCGAAGTCGCGGATCAGTCGCTGGTGCAAGGGAAACACCGTGCCCGGCGCGAACGGCAGCACTTCCACGGCAAAATTGTCAGCACCCAGCACAGCGATCTCGCGCTCTGCCAGCCAGAGTCCGGCTTCCAGGCTCAGCCCAGGCTCTTCGTCGAAAGATACCTGTGCCTGGCGCGCCTGGCTTTCCGCCCAACCCGTGCGGATCAGTGCGATGTCGCCCTTACCGACGACGATGTCGGCTGCCTTCGCCGCCCGCTCCAGATCCGCCGCGCCGATGACCGCGCCATTTGGCAAAGGATTGCCACGTAGTGAAACGATATCCAGCAGCACGCCGCGGCCGACGATCGGCCCCATCTTGTCGATACCGCAGCGCGACGCCCCGGTGGTGCTGCGCGTACCGCCGCCGGGAAACCCGTTATACAGCGCGTCGTCGTACCAGGCATGGCACAGCGCGTCGATGTGGGTGCCAATATGCAGTGGCATCACCACGGTATCCTCGGCGAATTGGAAGCCACCCGGTTTGCGGGCCCCGGCGGCATAGTCGCCGCCATCGCGACCCATGAAGTGCTGGATACCCGCCCGGTGTTGTGGCACTGGTGTGCGCGCCGACAAGGGCTGCGCCAGTGACAGAACCGTTCCGCTGCGCACCAGAGACGCGGCCTGCTGTACCTGTGCGGCACCAATATGGTTCAGTGCGCCGCGCTCATCCGCTTCGCCCCAGCGGTTCCAGGCATCGCGGCTCATGAGCGTCTGTCCTTCTGCAGAGACGCGGCGATCTGCTTCAGATCCCGGCGCATCAGCTTGCCGGTTACGGTCACCGGCAACGATTCCCGTACTTCAATGAAATCCGGCACCTTGTAGCGTGAGGCCAGGCTGCGGCAATGCGCGACGATGTCGTCAGGCCGCACAGTCGCGCCCGGCTTCGGCACGACAAACGCAGCCAGCAACTCGCCCTGCGTCGCATCGGGCACGCCAACGACACCGGCCAGTGCGACGGCAGGATGGCGCATCAGCACATCCTCGACTTCGGCCGGCGAGATGTTGATGCCGCTCTTCTTGATCATTTCGCTGATTCGGCCGCTGAAGGACAGCGTACCATCCGGCAGCAGGCGTCCCATGTCGCCGGTGCGAAAGAACCCATCTTTGGTGACGGCCGCCGCGGTCTGGTCGGCACTGCTGCCGACATAGCCGCGCATCACATAGCCGCGGACCTCGATCAGGCCCTCCTCGCCCGCCGGCGCTTCCGCGCCTGTCGTTGCGTCAATGATGCGCACCGTCACGCCCGGCAGTGGCGGTCCCTGGCATCCTGCCCGGCGCTCCAGCGGCCAGTCATGTGGCGTGACGCAGCAATTGCCGTAGGATTCGGTCTGTCCATAGACATTGCAGATCTCGCTCGCGCCCAGAACCGTTGCCGCCGTAATGACATCCTGCGGTGCGCCGATCGTCAGGCCGGTGCGCAGGCTGGCAACCCGAGCGGGGGTAAAGGACGGATGCGAAATGATCGCGCTGGTGATCGCAGGCAGTGTATAGAGCGCAGTGCAACGATGCTGCTCGATCAACTCGATCGCCTGCCCCGGCTCAAACCGGCTCTGCAACACTAAGGCGGCGCCGTGGGTCAGTGTCGCCGACATCGCATTCGCGCTGCCATAGGACCAGAACAACGGCGGCGCCAGCAGCACCCGGTCATTTGGCCCGTAGCCCTGGCGTTCGCCGATGTTGAAGCCGTTTTCAATGATCGCGCCGTGCGCCAGCGGCACTGATTTCGGCCGGCTGCTGGAGCCGGAGGTATAGATAATGACTGCGTCATCCGCTGCACTGGCGCCTTCGCCAGGGACCGCGCGCGGCAGTGGTGCCGCCTCCAGCAGGGCGCGATAAGGCTGATACGGCCCCGGGTCACCCACGACGAAAATGTCGGCCAGGCCTGCCGGCCGCAGACGCTGCAGGCCCCGGACGAAATCGTTGTCGGCAAAACGATCCAGCGTGATCAGCACCTGGATCGCAGAGTCGCCGATCAGCCAATCCAGCTCATCCGTCGTGGACCAGGTGCTGAACGCGACCGCTACCGCCCCCGCGATGCCGATGCCGAAAAATGCCTCCAGCCACTCGCTCCGGTTGTTCACCAGCAAGCCGACGCGGTCGCCGCGGCCAATTCCTCGTTGCCGCAGCGCACCGGCCACGCGGCGTGCGCGATCCAGCAAGTCGCGATAGGAGACAATTTCATCCGCCGAGAAGGCGACGGGTGAATCGCCGTAACGGTCTGCCTGCTCAAACAGCAGGTCGGCCAGCGTTCTGCTATAGGGCGCTTCCATCAGTCCCCACGATAACGGCTCCGCAAGACGGCTCTACACGCAGCGGGCGGCAAATTCGAATTTGATTCGCTTTTATGTACGGGCTATGTCCTTGTCAAGCGGACACGGCATTGCCGAACTCAGGTTTCAGGCTTTATCCAATCCGGGAACAAGCTGGCGGTGCCGGCCGCTTGCGTGACAGGGAAGCTGGTTGGACGATGCTGGAGAAGGCCACGACGCCGGGCCGGGAGCGGTGGCGTGAGATCGTTGAGCGTGCGGCTGCCGGGTATCTGGATGGTGGCCGCGATCCGAAGCAGGACCGTAGCCGGCGGCGTCAACTGGACCTGCTGGAAGCGGCGACGCGCGTCTTCGCGCGGGACGGCATTGCCAAAGCGAAGATGGCCGACATTGCCGCCGAGGCCGGCATTTCTGTTTCGTCGATCTATGACTATTACCCCAGCAAAGAGGATCTTGCATACGAAATCCCCATACGCCGACTGGCGCAGTTCTATGGGGAGTTCCTGGCGCAGGGCGAACCGCTGCGGACAATGCGTCAGCGCCTGCGCCTTTTCCTGGAGATGGCGACCGAATACGCCGCGCGGAATCCCGACTGGGCCCGCCTGCTCTATCTGGAAATCTGGCCAAGCGTGCTGATCGAAGAGGCCCGGGTGCGCCGCGCGGTGGATGATTTCGGCCGCATTGTCGTTGCGCTGGTTCGGGACGGCGCCGAACGGGGCGAGTGGTCCGCGGACATCAACGCATACCAGACGGCCACGATCCTGATGGGCAGCATCACCCACATGATCATTACGTGGTTGCTGTATCGCCGGCCGGAGGATCTGGTGGCCGCCACGCAACCCATGGTGGATCAACTCCTACGCCTGGTGGACGCCGCCGGACCATGAAATATCGTGCAATAACAGGGGATTTTGCACGGAATGCTTGCAAGTCGGTGGTTGCCACGCTGTAATCAGCGCTGAGGGCTGATACACAATATCATCCGAGGCGAGGAAACCGGCAATGCGACGTCAGAGCGCGGCACTGTTGCTTGTTGTCATTCTGGCAGCGTTCACCATCGGCCGGGCCAGCGTGCGGGCCGATACAATCCAGGATGAGGCGACCCGCGCCGGCCGCACCGAAGCCTCCTTTCCCGCGGCTGATGAAGACTATTTCAAGGACATGGACAATGGCGCCGTGCTGGACCCGGTCCAGGTCAAGGGCCGCAACACCTGGAATGTCTGGACCGGCGGCAACGACCGGTTCTGGGACACCATGACGGCGACGACGTTCGGCGCGTTCGACCTGCTGAAGACGATCAGTTCGTACCCAAACCAGATCAACAGCCGCGATAACCGCTGGAAGTACGTCGGGCTGATCAATGAGCCGTGCTTCGACAAGCCGACGGGCCCGGATCCGGAGCGGTTCGGACTGTGGCTGGACAAGCGCCGCTCGGACTGCCCGCCTGATCCGTTCGCCAACGCCACGAAATATCCCGGCGTCAAAATCGGCGCGCGCGGTACGACGGTGCCGGTCGGCTCCTATTACGGCGAGCCTACCGGCGTCATGGGGTTACGCCTGTTTCCCAACCCGGCCTTCGATGAGGAAGCAAAGCGGAAATGGGACCCGGTCCGCTACTATACGGACGAGAAATACTATAACGACCCCGACCTGGTTCGTCCGTACCGCGTCGGCATGAGCTGCGGGTTCTGCCATATCGGCCCCAGCCCGATTCATCCTCCGGCGGATCCGGCAAATCCGAAGATGGCGGAGCTGAGTTCAACCGTCGGCGCCCAGTACATGTGGGTCGACCGCCTGTTCATCTATGACAGCAGAGCCAGCAATTTCTTCTTTCAGCTTGCCCATACGTATCGCCCCGGCGCGATGGACACGTCACTGGTGTCGACCGATTACATCAACAATCCACGCACGATGAATGCCGTCTATTCGCTCGGGCCGCGGCTGGAACAGGCGCTGCGCTGGGGACGCGAAAAACTGGCCGGCGGACAGCTGGATAACAAGCAATTCAACGCGTACACGCAGGACCCCAGCCTGACGCGCTATTTCCAGGCACCCGACACCAGCTTCACGCCGCGGGTGCTGAAGGACGGCTCTGACTCAGTCGGCGCCCTCGGTGCATTGAACCGGGTCTATCTGAACATTGGCCTGTTCAGCGAGGAGTGGCTGACGCATTTCAGGGCGGTGCTGGGCGGCAAGCCGATCACGCCAATTCCCATTGCGACGGCTGAAAAGAACTCGGCCTATTGGCGGGCCACAGAAGCCCAGACGCCGGCAACCGCCCTGTTTTTCCTGAAGGCCGCGCAACCGGACCGGTTGAAGGATGCGCCGGGTGGCGGCAAGTACCTCGAGACCGATGCTGCCGTGATGGATCGTGGCAAGACGGTCTTTGCGGAGAATTGCGCGCGGTGCCATTCCAGTAAGCTGCCGAAACCTGCGGCTGGCCTCGATCCGGGTGGGTGTGCCGGAAAGAACTACCTGGCCTGCTGGAACAAATACTGGGATTGGACAAAGACCGACGATTTCAAGAACCAGATGCGCGCGATCGTTCAGGCGCCCGATTTCCTTGACGGCAACTACCTGTCCAGCGAGGCCCGCATTCCCGTAACGCTGCTGCAAACCAACGCCTGCAGCCCGTTAGCCACCAACGCGCTGCGCGGCAACATTTGGGATAACTTCTCGTCCGAGGATTACAAGGACCTGCCCTCGGTCGGCGAAGTCACAGTGCATGATCCATTCACCGGCAAGCCATCCCAGTACATGATGCCGGCCGGCGGCCGCGGCTATACGCGCGTCCCGTCGCTCATCAGCCTTTGGTCGACGGCGCCGTTCCTGGTGAACAACACGGTCGGACCGTTTGAACAAGATCCGTCGGTGGAAGCCCGCATGCGGGTCTTCAACGCCTCGATCGAACAGATGCTGTGGCCGGAAAAGCGTGCCAAGGATCCTGTGTTGGGCGATGCCGTGCCGGGCGTGATTGACCGCACGACGACGCGAAGCTGGGTGACCATTCCAGCCGGCTACGTCCCGGAGATTTTGCGGCCGGCACAGCTGTTGACCGGACGGGCGCTGCCGCAGTTCATCAATCAGTCCGGCGACATCACAATCGGGCCGATCCCCGCTGGGGTGCCGGTCAATCTGCTGTCCAACATCCAATTGCTGTCGGAGAGTGACAACTTTATCGACCAACTGGAGCACGTGAAGAAGCTGCTGGCGCTGCTGGGCGCGCTGGCACAGGATTTGTCGGCGGCTCCGCCAAACGCGACGGACGCTGACCTGCGGGAGAAATTCTCCAACCTCTCGGCACCGATGCTGGCACTCAACAAGTGTCCCGACTTTGTGGTCAACCGCGGGCACTACTTCGGCACCGACAAGGCGCCCGGTGAATCAGGATTGTCCGAGGCCGATAAGCGTGCCCTGATCGCGTTCCTGAAGACATTTTGACCTCGGTGTCTGTATCCATCGTCGATCTGGACTGCGATCATATCGTCATCGGATCGGGTGCCGGTGGCGGAACGGTGGCGGCCAGGCTGGCGGAGGCGGGCCGCAGCGTCGTCGTGCTGGAGGCTGGCGGCGATCCTCGGGAAGGCAACGATCCACGCCTTCCAGACGACTACGACGTACCGGCGTTCCATGCGTTTGCGTCGGAAAATCCAGCGTTCCGCTGGGACTTCTTTGTGCGTCACCATGCCGATCCGGTGCAGCAGGCGCGGGACCCAAACTACGTTCCCGAAAAGGGCGGCGTGCTATATCCAAGAGCGGCCGCTTTGGGCGGGTGCACAGCGCATAACGCCATGATTTTCATGGCCCCGCCGGATGCCGACTGGGACGCCATTGCCCGGCTAACCGGTGATCCCGGTTGGTCTGGCGAAGCGATGCACCGCCACTTCCAGGCTATCGACGATTGTCATCATCGCCCGGAGTGGAAGCTGCCGGGCGAGGCCGGCATCGACCCGACCGGCCATGGCTGGGACGGTTGGCTGCGCACGGAACGCGCGATGCCGGAACAAGCCTTGACTGACGACCAGCTTCTTCGCGCGCTGTTGCAGTCCGCCCTGGTGGCACTGGATGATGCGGATCGGCCGCTGGAGCAGATATGGGATCTGTTCCAAGGCCATGCCGATCCCAATGACCGCCGCCTGGCTCGGGACGGCTTTGAAGGTCTCTGCTACACGCCGCTATCGACCAGTCATCACCGGCGGATTGGTACCAGGGAACGGCTGTTGGACGTCGCCAAACGCTATCCGGACCGCCTTCGAATCATCACCGATGCCTTTGCGACGCGGATCCTGCTGACGCCCGAAGGCGTGGTTGCCGGAGTCGAATATCGCAAGGGAAGCAAGCTTTATCGTGCGCACGAGGCGCCAAGCCAGGCGGACGGGGCACTGCATCGGGTGCGCTGCCGCGGCGACATCATCGTTGCGGGTGGAACGTTCAACACGCCCCAACTGTTAATGCTATCCGGAATCGGAGACCCGGCCGTACTCGCTCCCCTCGGCGTCAACCCGATCGTTCCGCTGCCGGCGGTCGGCCGGAACCTGCAGGATCGCTACGAGGTCGGGGTGGTGTGCCGTATGGCGGAGCCATGGTCCGTCCTGTCCGGCGCCAGGTTTGAGCATGGTGACCGGTTGTACCGGCAGTGGACGGCCGGCGAAGGCATGTATATCTCGAACGGCGCGGCGCTGGCCTTGCACCGTCGATCCCACGCGGCCGCGCCGCTGCCTGACCTGTTCTGCATGGCGCTGCTTGCCCGGTTCCAGGGATACTTCCCGGGCTACGCGAAGATGATTGCTGATCCCGCGCATGACTACCTGACCTGGGCCATCCTGAAGGCCCATACCGCCGGTCGCGCTGGACGCGTCACAATTCGATCCTCCGATCCGCGCGACGTGTGCGACGTACAGTTCAATTCCTTCAGCGGCGACGGCGCCGAAGAGGATCTTGAAGCTGTGGTTGAGGGGCTTCGTTTCGTTCGTTGCATTACCGGACGTCTGCAGGACGAAGGCCTGGTTGCCGAGGAAATACTCCCCGGCTCAGCCATCCAGACCGCTGACGATCTCGCGCAATTTGTCCGCGATCGCGCATGGGGCCATCATGCCGCTTGCACGTGTCCAATCGGCCCGCGTGACAACGGTGGCGTTGTGGACGGTGCCCTGCGCGTGCACGGCACCAAGGGCCTGCGCGTAGTGGATGCGTCCGTTTTCCCCAACATTCCCGGCACCTTCATTGTCAGCGCGGTGATGATGGTTGGGGAACGCGCGGCGGAATTGATCCTGCGCGACCCGGTTGACACCAGAAATGCCATGCAACCTGTTTCGTCTTGAAACAGGAACGCTCTTCGCGTTGATATCGTCCGACGCCATCCGCACCGCTGCGCGGTCAACAGGAGGAAAACGTCATGGCCTACGATGCCCAGCAATTGATGAAGATGTCCCAGGCGGAGCTGGACGCGCTGTTCACCGCCAGTGCAGCCGGCAACATACCGACCGGCGAAGGCGTCGGCACCGCGATTATCGCCGCCGGCACAGCATTTTCGCCAGCGATCGCCGAAGCGATCAACCTGTTCGCCTGGCAAGGCAAGATCTTCGACCCCAAGACCGGCACGCTGCGCAATAAGATCCTGCCGCTTGGCGTGAGTGCTGTGATTGCCAAGGTCTACAAGGGTGCAAGCTGGCTGGACGGCAAGGAGTGCATTGTCCTCGACTACTCGGAGACATCGCTTGTCGCGCACTACATCCGCGATGAGATCCGGGAGATCGAGCCAGGCTTCTATCTGGGAAAGGTGTACTGGTCGAACAGCCGTCTTTTCGACTTCTGCCTGAAATTCTGACGCCGTCGGCTACAGCGTCTTCAGATATTCCAGCAGGTCCCGCCGGTCGTCCGGCGACAGTGCCGTGCCGTAGCTGTGCCCGCCATTGCCGTTGCCGGTCTGGGTCGTGTCATACCGGTAGCCGTAAGCCTCGGCATCCGTACCGGTCGAGACGAAACCGACCGAATTGAGGTCGAGAATATCGTAGCCTCGATAGAATGTCTTTGGCCGCCGGTCCGGCGGGGACAGCATGTCCGCCAGCGTTGGCACCGAACCGTTGTGCAGGTACGGGCCGAGCAGCCAAAGACCGGTCAATGGCCTGGCGATATAGCCTCGTGCACCTTGCAGTTCGGCGCCTGTCATTCCAAGGGCACCAGTGAGGCGGTTCATGCGGGCTGCATTGTCATCCGTCCAACTGCGCGCTCTGCCCGGGTCGGTTCCAACATCCTCAAGCGGAATCGATGTGCCGGTACGGGCGCCATTGGCGCCATGGCAGGAACCACACTGCGCATCGAATATCGCCTGGCCGCGTGCCGCCCGAGCCGCATCGACGGGCCCAGGGAACCTTGGCGCGGGCAGATTCGCCAAGTAGTCAACAATCCATTGGTTTCGATCGCGAAAGTCATGGCCGGGTAGCGAGCCGATCCCGAAGGCAGAGGTGGCGGTGACCGCGTAGACCGTCTTGGCCTCACCGGAACTGTGCAGCAGGCGTCCCTCGCGCTGACCCATTTGCCAAAGTGCGGGAAAGTCCGTGTTGCCGACGGTGTCGTCTAACGGCTCGCGCAGCAGGTTGTATTTGGGCAGGTTGAATGGATCGTCGCGCCCCGGGCCCCAGGCCGGCTTGGTCTGAGTCCATTTCAGCTCTGATTCGGCTAATTGCAGCGCCAGCCGCGTCTTGGGAATTAGGTAGAAGCTGTAGATTTGCCAATCCAGCCAGTCCAACGGGACGTTCAGCGCGATCTCCGGCATCAGCCGCGCCGCGGTGAACCGCGCGTCGTGCGACGCTGCGAACAGGAAATCCAATAGATTGCGCAAAGCCATCGTGTGTGCCGGGCCGCCTGTGACGATGACGCGGTCAGCGTCCGGCGACACACGATAGGTCGCGGTGTGGCACAGCGCACAGTTGATCGTCAGCCGGTCGTAGCCGACGCGGCGGATGGAGAACCCGGCCGGCAAACGCTGCCCCTGTTCCCACGCGAGACCAAACGCATCATAGCCACCCCAGCCCGGCTTCTTCGGGCCGTAACCCTGCATCGCGTATTTCTCCACGAGGTCAGGGAAGACGCGCGGCAGGATCATGAAGATCGGATAAGGAATGCCGGCAACCAGTTCGCTTCCCAGCGAGCCATACTGGAACCGGTCCCTGGGCGTGTCGAAGACCTGATGCTCTGCGTGCAGGAATTTCCACCACCCGACCGACACCACGACGATACCCAGGACCGCGAGGGCAATGATCGTTGTCAGGATTCGGCGAAACCAAGTGCGGGCGCTGGCCATGGGTCGGCTTGCTTCCTCTTTCCGGCCGCTCATCAAAACGTCTTCAAATATTCAACGATGGCGTCCTTGTCCTCGGCGGGCAGGTCCGTGCCGTAGTCGGGCCCCTCATGACCCCGGTTGCTGTTCCCTGCCCACTTGCCGGCGACGCAGATATTGTCGTCATGCCGGTTCTCGGGGTTGATTTCATTCGCGCAGGCGGCGCCGCTGACGCATTTCGTTTCGAACCGAAACAGTGCGCGGTCGCCTTGAACCGGCTGGTTCGCGATGAAACCAAGCCGTGCCTGATCGACGATGTCGCCACCGCGGTAGAATACGGCGGGACGGTTCGCAGACGGTTCAAGCAGATCACGGACAGCCGGGACAGAGCCGTTGTGAAGATACGGCCCGCGCAGCCAAATACCGTCCAGCGGCATGTTGGCGTAGCCGTGCGTCTTACGAAAATGGCTGAAGCGCTCAGCAGGATAGGCCGCATACAGATTTCCCTGCTCCGCTGCAAGCTCCGGCGTGTAGTTATCGAGGCGGCACGGATCGGTGCGGACATGCTCGATCGGGTCCGGCTGGCCGATCCATCGACCCGTGAAGTCGCGCCCGTTGCGGCCGTGACAACCGGCGCAGTATTCATCATAGCGCACCCGGCCACGATCGGCTTTGGCCTGATCGATCGGGAACGGGTAAGCCGGCGGCTGGTTGGCCGGCGAACGTAACCAGGCCGCAATCACCGACAACGATGGGCGATCCGCCGTGGTCGGTACCGCGCCGGTACCGAAGGATGCGCTGCGGTTGCGCTCCTCCAACGAATTGTTGTTGCCATCCCAGTGCAGGTGCATTCCCTGCCGCGGCGCCTGCAGCCACAGCGAAGGGAAGTCGACGATGCCGACCGTCTGGCGCGGCGGCAGCCGTTCCAGCGGCCAGTTCAGCAACGCCTTCTCCGGCCCAAATGTGTCGAAGCGGCCAGGCCCCGCCGCCGTCTCATGGTCGATGAAACGGAACCGGTAGTTCACCAGGATCAGGCCCTCCCGCATCGCGGGAACAGCGGTGTAGCGCAGCAGCAGGCGCTGAAACCACGTATAGTGTTCGCCGGTCTGCTCTGCGGCCTGGATGACCTGCCACGGGTTGAAGCGTTCGTCCATGGCGCAGGCGGCTACGAATTTGGCAAACCCGACAAGGTCAAGTCGTTGCGCCGGCATTCCAGGCACGATGTGCGCTGCGCCCTGCGGCCCGTCCCGCCATGTGCCGGCATGACAGGCGGCGCAATTCAGCGAGATGCGATCGAAGCCCAGGCTGTGCCGCAACGAGGTGCCGACCGGCCGGTCCATCCCGGGTTCGTATAGAAAGCCGAGCGACTGCCATCCTTCGCCCGGGGTGCCGTCTGCTTTCTTCGGCAGATAGTCACGGCACAGCGTCGGCAGTGCCTTAAAGATGCCAACAGGTATTCCCGCCAGCCGTTCACCGCCGGTTGATCCGTACTTGAACTGCCTGGCGCCATCATCGAAAAAGGCCTGTGGCTTATCCCGGTACCAGTAGTCAACATAGAGGTAGGCGGCGAAGCACAGGACGGCGGCGATGCACAGCAAGACGATGCGGCCGCGCCAGCGCCACAGCAGCCAAGGCAGCGCTCCAATAAAGGCGATGAACCGCCAGACATTCCTCACGCGGTCCAAGCTCCCGCAATCCAGCCGGCAGTGCCCGCGTCCGCCGCAACGCCTCGGCAGCTCGCTAAGCGCTCCGGTGTCCGTCCGCGACAATTCATTTCACTGGCCACCATTGATCTCCCCGGCAAGGAATGGCCACAAGACGCTTCTGTCATATCGTTACGTTGCGTCGACTATACATCGCTTCCTGAACCAGCGCGACCCTTCATTTTGCCGCTGCCGTGGACATCCGCCGCCGGCCCCGTAAACTCGGCCCGTTGCAGAGGCGGGGAAACGCGACCATGTCCGGTCCACGGGCGCTTGATGGCATTCGGGTTGTCGATTTCAGCTGGGTCAGGGCCGGCCCCTGGGCCACCCGCTGGCTCGGCGCGCTGGGGGCGGAGATCATCAAGATCGAGTGGCCGGAGAATGAGCGTGGACGACTGCCCAGCTCAACGACACCGAAGCATCTGGAAACGAACCTCAATACATCGGGCAATTTTGCCGATACCAACGTCAATAAGAAGAGCCTCAGCCTGAACGTGCGCACCGAGAAGGGGCTGGAAATCGTCAAGCGCCTGATCGCCATCTCGGACATCGTCATCGAGAATTTCAGCTCACGCGTGCTGCAAAAATGGGGTCTGGGCTACCACGAATTGTGCAAAATTAAGCCCGACATCGTCTATGTATCGATGTCCGGCTATGGCCATACCGGCCGAAACCACCACTATACGACGTTCGGCCCCGTCGCCCAGGCCGCCTCTGGCCTGACCTATCAGTCCGGGTTACCCGGTCAACCGCCCGCCGGTTGGGGTTGGTCCTATATGGACGATACCGGCGGCATGTATGGCGCAATGTGTGCGCTGACCGGTCTGTATCACCGCAATGTCACCGGCAAGGGCCAGCACATCGACCAGTCGCAGATGGTATCGAGTGTCCCGCTCAACGGTCCGGCACTGCTGGACTTCACCGTGAATGGCCGCGGCACGCGCCGGCCCGGCTTTCCGCCAGGTAACCGCGCGCACTGGCCCGGTACGCCGCTGGTGAACAACTATCGTGGCCCGACCGTTGCGCCGCACAACGCCTACCGCACGCACCCGGGCGGCTATAACGACTGGTGCGTCATTGTCTGCCACAGCGACGATGAGTGGCGACGCCTTGTGCAGGTCATGGGGTCACCAGACTGGGCGACAGCGGAGCGGTTCGCAACGGCGACCGGACGTCTGCAGCATCAGGAGGAGCTCGACAACCACATCGAATCCTGGTGCCAGACGCTGGGGAAATACGAGGTGATGGAGCGTTGCCAGGCCGCCGGCGTCCGCGCCATGCCGGTGCAGAGCGCCGAGGATCGGGTCGACAATGACCCGCAACTGCAACAGCGCGGCATGTACCTGCCGATGGAGCACCCGGCCCTCGGGACCTACAAGGTGCAGAATGCGCCGTTCAGGATGTCGGAAACGCCGGTCTTCAACCATCTGCCCGGGCCGATGATCGGCCAGCACACACAGGATATTATTGAAGGCCTGCTGGGCTACAGCCACGACGACCTCAAGACGGGCTTCGCCGATGGCACATTCTGGCCGGAGAAGCGACCACGCTTCCCCTACCAGGAGGAGATGCTGCAATGACCGGCGCGCCAGGGCCGCTGGCCGGGCTCCGCGTGCTGGAGCTTGCGGACGAGAAAGGTCATTTCTGCGGCAAGCTGCTGGGTGACCTTGGCGCCGATGTGGTGAAGATCGAACCGCCAGGTGGCGAACCGTGCCGCCATGTCGGCCCTTTCGTCGACGACGTTCCACACGCCGAACGCAGCCTTTCATTCTGGTATTACAACACTTCGAAGCGGGGCATCACGCTCGATCTGGCGACCGCCGACGGGCAGGCGCTGTTCCGGCGCCTCGCCGCAACCACTGATGTCATTCTGGAAAC
>JAFEFW010000064.1 GCA_018240405.1 Pseudomonadota bacterium | reverse complement strand
CCTTGGTGCCGGGTAGCTCACCAGCCACCTGATCCACGTAACGGCGCAGGATTGGGGAGAGGTAGGCATCCACCACCGTGGTGTCGCCCCGCGGCACGAGGCGGAGCAGCGGGCTGACCGCATGGCTAGCGGAGACCTGGGTGAATCCGGCCTCACGCGCAAGCTGCGCCAGGCGCTGCTCGTGCTGGGGATATTTCCAGGCGTGCATCAGCACGATGGCGCAGGCCGCGATGCCGGACGCCCGCGCCTCGGACAGGACGGCGCGCGCATGGGCTTCGTCGAGCGGTTCCACCTCGGACCCGTCCACGGCGACGCGGCCTTGGATTTCCTCAACGCGCTCATACAGCATCGTCGGCAGGGTAATTTCCAGGTCGAACAGCCGTGGACGCGCCTGGTTGCCGATGCGCAGCGCGTCGGCGAAGCCGCGGTTGACCAGCAGCAGGGTGCGGTCGCCCTTGCGCTCCAGCAGCGCATTGGTCGCGACCGTCGTGCCCATTTTTACCGCATCGATCTGGCCGGGCGGGATCGGCTGGTCGAGCTTGATGCCCAGCACCGCCTTGATGCCGGCGATGGCGGCGTCCTTGTAGCGTTCCGGATTCTCCGACAGCAGTTTATGCGTGGTCAGGCTGCCGTCCGGGTGGCGCGCCACGATATCGGTGAACGTGCCGCCGCGATCGATCCAGAACTGCCACATGCGCCTTCGGTCCATTGCCAGGAGGGAGCGCATCTGGGCAGAGGACGGGGGGCCGAGGCAAGCCCCCGTGGCGCGGGATGACCAGGTGCTGAAGCGCCCGGCGCTCGAGCATCTATCGTGCAACCGGTAGCGACGCGTAGGCGTCGGACAGGACGGCATGAACGCCCGAGCCGCCAGGATGTGCTGGCAGACCGGCGGATCCGGAACAACGGCTTGGCGGCGCTGCGCCCTGGGGTAAGATGCATCCCGACCGTCCCATCGCCGCCGGGCGGCCGGTGGCCGGCCGCCATCCCGTCTCGACGCCCGCCCCACCGAGTGCCATGCTGCTGCGACGTCCAGGATAGCAGCCGGGCAAAATGCGAGGATGGATCAACAACATCGCCGGACGCCCGCAGAGTGCGGCGGCGCCCTCCGGCATCGACGTCCAGGGCATCAGGGTCCGCCTGGGCGGACGCCTCGTGCTCGATGACATCACCGGCCGGTTCGAATCGGGCAGCCTGACCGCCATTGTCGGTCCGAACGGCGCCGGCAAGAGCACGCTCCTCAACGTCCTGGCCGGCTTGCTGCGCCCGAGCGGTGGACGTGTCGCCTGTCCCGCCCGCGCCACCCATCGGCTCGCTTATCTGCAACAGCAGACCGAATTCGACCGCGACTTCCCCATGACCGTCGGCGAACTCGCCGCGCTTGGGCTGTGGCGCACCATCGGCACCTACCGCAGCCTTCCGCGTGCCGAGGCCGACCGTGTGGCCGCCGCCGTCGAGGCTGTTGGTCTTCAGGATGCGATGCGCCGCCGCATTGGCGACCTTTCCGTTGGCCAGATGCGCCGCGCGTTCTTCGCGCGGTTGCTGCTGCAGGACGCCGCGGTGATGCTGCTGGACGAGCCCTTCGCTGCGGTCGACGCCCGCACCGTCGAGACGCTGCTGGGCCTGATCGCAGGCTGGCACCAGCAGGGCCACACCGTCATTGCGGTGGTCCACGACCTGGCGCAGGTGCGGGCCCATTTCCCAGAGGCTTTGTTGCTGGCGCGCCGCCCGATCGCGTGGGGCGCAGCCGAGGCGGTGCTGACCGGCGCCAACCTGGCGCAGGCCGCCGCTACCGCATGACGCTGTCGCTCTACGACCTGCTGGTCGCACCGTTCGAGGGCTTCGCTTTCATGCGGGTCGCCCTTGCCGCATGCCTCGCCCTCGCGTTGTCGAGCGCGCCGCTTGGCGTCCTGCTGCTCCTGCGGCGCATGGCGCTGGACGGCAATGTGCTGTCCTTTGCCGTGATGCCGGGCGCCGCGCTGGGCTTCGTCTATGCCGGCCATTCGCTGGCGGCGATGAGCATCGGCGGCTTCGCCAGCGGCGCCGGCGTGGCAACGCTGACCGGCATGGCGCGGCGCGGCCGGCAGGATGCCGGGCTGGTTGTCTTCTACCTCGTCGCGCTGGCCCTGGGCGTCACGCTGGTGGCCTATTTCGGTAGCAACTCGGACGTGCTGCGCGTGCTGTTCGGCACGGTGCTGGCAATCGATGCGACCGCACTGCTGCAGATCGCCACGGTCAGCAGCATCACGTTGCTGGCGATCGCGGTGTTCTACCGGGCGATGATGGTCGAAGCCTTTGACCCGGTGTTCCTGCGCCTGTCCGGCGGCCATGGCTGGCGCGTGCTGTTCATGCTCCTGCTGCTGCTGAACCTGACCGTCAGCTTTCAGGCATTCGGCACACTGCTCGCGATCGGGCCGGTGCTGCTGCCGGCGGCTATCGCGCGGTGCTGGACCAACCGGCCTGGGCCAATGATGGCGCTGGCAGTGCTGACCGGGCTGGTTGCCTCGTACGCCGGGTTGCTGCTGTCCTATCATCGCAACCTGCCCTCCGGCCCGGCGATCGTCATGGTTGCCGGCCTGCTGTACGGGGCTTCGCTCCTGCTGACCGCCGGACTTGCGGCACTGAAACCAACAAGAAGACGGGGAGAGGAAACATGAAACGACGCGCGCTGCTGGCCGGCATCGCAGCATCCGCCCTGCCTGTGGCGAGTCGGGCGGCTGGCGGCATGAAGGTCGCGGCGACCTTCAGCATCATCGGCGAGTGGGCCGGCCGCATCGGTGGCGAACAGATCGACCTGCAGACCATCGTCGGTCCCGATGGCGATACCGAAGACTATACGCCGACCGCCGCCGATATTCCGCGCGTCGCCGGCGCCCGCATCCTGTTCATGAACGGTTTGAACGACGAATTTGAACCCTGGGTGGAGACCCTGATGAAGCAGGCGAAATTCGCCGGCACCAAAGTCATCGTCACCCGCGGCGTCAAGGCGATCAGCGGCGAGGACGAGCACCCGGTCAGTGGCCGGCCGAAGGCCAGTACGCTCGACCAGCATGCCTGGATGGATCCGCGCAATGCGGTCATCTACGTGAAGAACATCACCGATGCCTTGGTCCGGGCCGACGCTGCGAACACCGATCAGTATCGCAATCGGGCGGCAGCTTACACCAAGGACCTGAAGGAGTTGCAGGCCTGGGCGCAGGCCGAGATCGCTGCTGTGCCGGCAGCGAAACGGCGTGTGCTGCTGTCACATGACTCGTTGCAGTATCTGGGCCTGGCCTATGGCATCACCATGATCTCGGTGAATGGCTGGACCAACAAGAGTGAACCCTCGGCCGCGGACCTCGCACGCCTGACCGATCAGATCAGGCGGGACCGGGTCAAGGCACTGTTCCTCGACAGCATCACCGATCCGCGGGCGATGGAACGCATCAGCAAGGAAACCGGCGCGATCATCGGCGGCACCTTGTATGCCGATGCGCTGTCGAAACCGGGTGGACCGGCCGCGACCTACATCGACCTGATCCGCCATGACGTCGCCATGCTGAAGGCCGGCATGTTGCGTAACTGAGCCAACGCCCATGCGTAGCCTTCTGCTCCGCGGAGTCCTCGGCCGCCTGCCAGTGGCCATCGCCGCCACCGCCCTGCTGTGGGGCGTCGCGCTATGGGCGCTGCTGACCCATCCGGTGCCACCACAGAAGCCGCAGCCAAAAGCCCCGGACCCGCCATCGCTGCGACAGGTGGTCGCCGCCGGGCAGGCAACGCCGATCGGCGGTGTGTTCGATCGCTTCGACGTCTCCGGCCAGCCTGTCGTCGCCGCGGTCAATGCCAAGGGCCAGGTTGCTTTCTACGCTTCGCTGCTGCGCAACAAGGCGACCGAGGGCATCTTCCTCGCCGGCAAGGGCAAGGTCGCCAAGGTCGCCGCAGTCGGTGACAGCGTCAGCGGCGGCGTGCTGTCCCAGTTTGCCCGCCATCCGATCCCGGCGCTGAACGATTCCGGCACGGTCGCCTTCAATGCCGCGCTGACCTCCGGCCAATCGGCCGAGGGCGTGTTCCTCGCCCGCGACGGCGAGATCAAGACCATCGCCCTCGCCGGCACCGATGCGCCGGGTATCGTCGGCGGCACCTTCATGGGGTTCGATACACCGGCCTTGAACAACCGCGATGAACTCGTGTTCGTCGCACAGGTTCGTCACGGCCGCGAACTGGTCCAAGCGTTGTACATCTACAGTGCGGGGAAGTTGCGGAAACTGCTTGCCGAACGGGACGTCTATCTGGGTGGCGGCTATTTCGACCAGTTCGGCCTGCCGGCGATCAACAATCGCGGTGTCGTTGCGCTGCCGGTCACGCTGGACCGCGGGCCGGTCATGGGCGGTATTTTTGTCACCGGCACCCGCGACCTGAAGCTGCTGGTTGGCGCCGGCCAGCGTGCCCCGAACCATGAGCCGATCCTGCGCTTCTCAGAGCGGATCGCCATTGACGATGACGACGAGATCGCCTTCGGCGCGCATCTGGGGATCGGCACCCGGCCGACCGAGGCGGTGATGCGAGTCGGCACGAACGGCCTGACGCTGATCGCCAGTGAAGGCCAGGACGCGCCTGACGGCGGCAGATTCGCCGGCTTCGGTCCCTGGCCGGCCACCGGCGCGGTCGGCAAGATCGCCTTCGTCGGCGCGCTGGAGAGCGGGCCCGGGCCGGTTGGCATCTTCGAATGGTCCAGTGGCGTGCTGCGCCGGTTGGTGCTGTCAGGCCAACCCCTGCCGGGCGGTGGCCAATTGCCCCCGTTCGTGCTGCATCCGGTGACAGCCGCGAGCGCGAACGGCACGGTCACATTCGCGACACTTGGTAATCCGGATCAGGGCATCGGTGCACGCCTGTACGCGTTCGGGCCACCACCAGAGTAGCTCCTCGTGTTGGTGCGCAGGTTACAGCTTTCGGTTGACAAGGAAGCCGGCACCTATACTGTTTGTAATGTGCCTCCAGGCATCCAGGATGCTCTGCAAAGGCGCGACAAGGCGAAACAAAAGTTAAGAAATCGTCGTGATGGAGGAACGCATGAAGCTGAAACGTCTGGTGATACAGGCGGCCCTGGCCGCGACCATGGTGAGCGGCCTCGCGGGGGCCGCCCTGGCGCAGGCCGACTGCAAGGCGATCATCAAGCCGTCGCCATTCGGGCCGGACGACCAGACCGGTGCGACCAATCGCATCACCCCTGCGGTGACCAAGGCCGCCGCGGCGGAAATCCAAAGCGGCGAGGTCATTACGCTGTCCAACGTTCTGGTCGACGGCGTGCCGCTGTTTGGCACCCGCTTTACCAAGAATGTATTGACGGCCACGTCGCTGGTGCCTGGCGCCGAGTACGGCAAGAACAAGCTGACCTATATGGAAGACACCTGGCTCAGCCAGTCGCACGTGGGCACCCACCTCGATGGCCTCGGCCATATCGGGCTGGCGGACTGCTACTATAACCAGACGCCGATGGGGAAATACGTCACCCAGAACGGCCTGAAGAAGCTGGGACTTGAGAACCTGAAGAGCTTCGCCACCCGCGGCGTGATCATCGACATGGTCCGCGTCTACCGGGAGGCCGGCAAGCTGAAGAAAAACCCGAACTGCCGGGTCGACTGCCTGGAGGGCGGCACGGTCATTTCGGCGGCGGACATCCAGGCCGGGCTGAAGCTGTACAACGTGACGCTGCGCGAGGGCGATGCGGTGTTCATCCATACCGGCTGGGAAGATCTGTTTCTGCAGTATCCGACGATGAACAACGTCTACAATGGCTCCGAACCCGGCATCGGCAAGGAAGCTGGCGAGTGGCTGGCGCAGCAGAAGGTGGTGCTGGTCGGCGCCGACACCTGGGCCGTCGAGGTCATTCCGGGTGAGGATCCGACCGAAGCCTTCCCCGTGCACGCCAACCTGCTGGCCAACCACGGCATCCACATCATCGAGAACGCCCGCACCGACCTGATCGCCGCCGAGGCGCAGAAGACCGGCCGCGCAACGTTCTTCCTGAGCATGACGGTGCCGAAGGCTGTCGGTTTCACCGGTAACTTCGTGGCCATCGAGGCGATCCGCTGATCCAGCGGACTGCAGCACCGGCGCCGGCGTCCCGTCTGGGGCGCCGGCTTTTTCTTGCCGGCGCCGCGACGGCACCGCTGCTGCCGCCTGCCGCGCGCGCTGCATCGCCGCCGTACCGGATTGCGTTTGCCAACATCAACGATGCCAAGGATGTGCGCGTCGAGGGACTGGGCTTCACCGGATTCGACATCCGCCGCAGCTTCGAACTCGCCGCTCGGGGCAAGCCGGTTGAGCTCTTGTATTTCGATAACGCATCGGATGCGGAGACCGCCGTCGCCAATGTGGCCGACGCCATTGCGCAGAAGGTCGACCTGCTGATCGCATTCAACAGCCAGACCGAAGTGAATCCCGAGATCGCGCGCAAGGCCGCCGCCGCCGGGATTCCAGTGCTGGCGTTGATCTACCCGGTCGGCGACGCGCCGCTATACGGTCCAGACAATTTCGCTGCCGGTCAGATCGCCGGCAAAGCGCTGGCCAGCTTTTCGAAACAGACCTGGCCGGACGAGACCCCGCTGGCGGTGATCCTGGGTGACATTGGCGATCCTTCCGATGCCGTGCCGCAACGCATCAAGGGGATCACGGATGCGCTTCGCCAGGGAATCCCCGGCCTGCAGCCGACCCCGCTGGATACCGGCGGACAGCCGCAGCGCGGCGATGGACTCCTGGCGAAATTTCTGCGCCAGAACACGCGGACGCGGGTGCTGGTGGCAACACTCGACGACCCGACGGCACTCTGGGCCAAGGCGGCTGTCGACCTGACGCGCCGGCTCGATGACTGCGTCATCATCAGCCAGGGCCTCGACCCCAGCATTCATGGCGGGGCTAACGCGAAGAAGGAGATCGACCCAGCGAACAGAGCGAGCCCGGTTTATGGGTCGGTGGCCTACTTCATGGACCGCTACGGGTTCGACGTGTTGCCGCTGGCGCTGCGCATGCTGCAGGGTGAAGCAGTGCCGCCGCGCACCACCACCCGCCACATGCTCGTCACCGCCGCCAACGTGTTCCGCGAGTATCCGCCGATCGACATGAACTGACAGGGCAACAGAAACCGTTGCCCGGACGCCGGCGAATGCGCGACAGTCCGCCGCAACAGAAGCCGAGTTAGATCCTGCCATGCACCAGCGTTTTATTCTTTTCCCGATCCTCGCCGCCGGCCTGATGGCCTCTGGCGCCGCCAAGGCCATGGACAGCTGCACCGGCACGTACTCTGCAGCGCTGCTCTCGCCGCTGACCGCGCCTACGGTGGTCGCGCTGGCCGTGTCCGACAATTCCGACATGACCACCCGACTGGCGCAGGCCTTTACCGGAGGCATGCAGGACGCCGGGGTCACGGTGACGGGTGCGCCGACCGTGTCGTTGCAGTTGAGCTACCAGGTCGTCGGCCAGGGCGGATCGGTGCCGGGCGGTCCTGTCATGAGCCAGGCAGGCGATCCGCAGACCGGCTGGTCGAGTTGGTCCGGCGGCCAGACCGCGGCGCTGCAGGGCGGTATCACGCTGGCAATGCCGGATATACCCAACACCGACATGTTCAATCCGGCACAGGGCTCACAATCGGGGCTGCTGATGTTGCGCGCCGAGGCGCGCGCCAACGGCGCCGGCGCACCGAACTGGATCGCGATGCTGCAATGCACTGTGCAGACCACCGACAGCCTGCAACTGGCGCGGCAGCTGGGCTACCTGCTGGGTAGCGCGATCGGCAAGGAGGTCCGGCAGTCGCCGGTGTAGGACCCGACCGTTCAGCAGCCGGCGGGTTACGGGCGCGAGGAGCCAGCCGGACCTACGACCGATAAGAGGCAAAGGTCGGGCTCGCGCAAGCGCGCTGGACCTTAGGACGAAACTGCCGCCCGCTCCCGCCGGCTTTCGGTCCTTAGCTGGCCGCACGCCGCAAGTATGTCGCGCCCGCGCGGCGTGCGCACCGGAGATGCAAAGCCAGCCTCGTTGACGATACGGGCAAACTTATCCAGCGCCGCCTTGGTGCTCGGTTCATATTTCGAGCCCGGCCAGGGATTGAACGGAATCAGGTTTACCTTCGCCGGCAGGCCGGCGATCAGCCGCACCAGTTCGCGTGCTTCCGCCTCGGAATCATTCACCCCCTTCAGCATGATATACTCGAAGGTGATGCGCCTTGCATTCGATGCACTCGGGTAACGGCGGCAGGCGGCAAGCACTTCGGCGATCGGATATTTCCGGTTCAGCGGCACCAGTTCATCACGCAGGTCGTCGGTCACCGCGTGCAGCGACACCGCCAGGTTGACGCCCAGTTCAGCGCCGCAGCGGTCCATCATCGGAACGACGCCCGATGTCGACAGCGTGATCCGCCGGCGCGACAAGCCGATGCCCTCGTTGTCCATGACGATCCGCATCGCCTTGGCGACGTTGGCGTAGTTGTACAGCGGCTCGCCCATGCCCATCAGCACGATGGTGGACAGCAGCCGCGGCGTCTCGCCCTTCGGCGACGGCCATTCGCCATAGGAATCGCGCGCCGCCATGAACTGGCCGACGATCTCCGGCGCGCCGAGATTGCGCACCAGGGTCTGCGTGCCGGTATGGCAGAAGCGGCAGGACAGCGTGCAGCCCACCTGCGAGGAGATGCAGACGGCGCCACGATCTTCCTCCGGGTCGGGGATGTAGACGGTCTCCGCCTCCTGACCGTCACGGAATCGGAACAGCCATTTCCGTGTGTCATCGACGCTGGTCTGCTCCGTTGCGACAGCGGGACGGCCGATCACGAAGCGCTCAGCCAGTTTCTGTTGCAACGGTTTGGCGATGGAGGACATCCGCGAGAAATCGGTGGCGCCCTGGTGGTAGATCCAATGCCAGATCTGCTTCACCCGGAATGACGCCTCGCCGATCGCGGCAATCTCGGCAGCCAGTTCGTCGCGGCTCAATCCGACCAGGTCGCGACGGCCATCGGGCAACGCGGCCGTCGGTGGGTCGAACAACGCCGACTTCGCCAGGATGCGCTCACGCTCCGCCGCGGTCAGGATGGCGGTGTCGTTCACTTCGTGCAGGCCTTGGTGATCGCGGCGTAGGCGGGGCCAAACCCCTTCAGGCTGAACGTGTCGGTGACCGTCGCCTCCTTCGGGCCCGGCGAGCGGGCAATGGCGCGGCTGCCCTTGCCGAAGGCGGTGACCGCGGCCTTGCCGTCACGGGCAAAGGCATTGCGCTTGTCGGTGTAGAAATCCAGCCCGGTCTGCTCGACCTGCACCGTGACGCTGGCATTGGCCGGATAAACAAATCCGGCCTCGATGGCCACTGTATCACGCACGCTGGGCCGCTCCGTCACGGTCAGGATTACCGGGCCGCGGCCGGGTAACGCGGGCGACGAAGTCTGGGCGCGGGTGAACGCGTAGCAGACGGTCGTGCCCTGCTCCTGGTGGGTGGCGGCCGTCCAGTCGTCAAAGCGGCCGATCGCCTTCGGGGCGGCGGGCTTCTCGGTCGGGTGGGCGGGTTTTTTCTGGGCGTTGGCAGTGACCGGCAGCGCCAGCAACGCGGCCGAAACAAGCAGGACAAGGCGTGTCATCATGCGCGGAGGAATAGGACTGCCGGGTTCGCCAAACAAGGATTCTCCGCTCATGCCTCGGTCGCATCCTCGTTGGACATCCAATCGGGAATCGTCCGCCGGAACCGTGGCGGCCCATGACCGCTGCGGGTCGGCTGCTCTGGCGCCGTCATGCTGCCGACTGGCCGTTCGGCGAAGCGGCCATGCTGCAACAGGCGGTCATACAGCACCAGGGCGCCGGCGACCGCAAGGTTGAGCGCGAAGCGCGTGGGAACCCGCACGACGTGGTCGCATCGCTGTAGGAGCGCCGGCGATAACCCGGCCCGCTCCGGTCCCAGAACATAGGCGGCGTTCAGCGGATGACGGAAGGATGGCAGATCGACCGCATCCTCTAGCAGTTCAACCCCAACCAGGACGCAGCCGCGCGGCAATGCAAAGTCTGCGAGCGCGGGAAACCGCCAGAGCGGAACGTGAAGCTGGGTATGGGACGTGTCGGCGGTCCGTGCCGCGCGGGAGTCCCAGCCGGAGCCGATGGTAAAGCAGAAGGCCGCCCCAAACGCGTGTCCGGTGCGAAGCAACGCCCCGACATTGGCGGACTTGGAAATTCCTTCGGCGCCAATCCCGAAATAGCCGCGTGCTCTTGTCTCAGCCATGACGGCTGGCTTTAGCGCACCGCACGTCCGGGAGGAACGCGCGGACGCGCCGGGCGGCTGTCGTCAGCCGGGCGCGCGCTCCCTCAGCGCCGGCGGCCGCGTTCCGAGCGGACGCGCACGAAGCGAAGTTCCTGCCGCGCACCGTGATGCCCGTGCACCGCGATCACGCCGATAGCCAGCGCACCAAGAACCGCGGCGAAAGGCAGCACACTTGTCAGCATGTCCATCTGGCCAGATTCCTCAGTCCCTGTTTCAATCCAACATGTAGCATGGTTACCACTCATTAAAAAGAAATCAGTTGCGCCGCGCAGGGCCGGCAGGCGCCAGGCGCAACCCTGGCGACGCTTCACCCGCCGCCACGACACAGGCATAGACGCAGCCATGTCCGATTCCAGCGACCGCCAGCTTGCCAATCAATACGAAGCCTATCCTTATCCCCGTCGGGATCCACGCGACGAGGCAAAGCGGCTGATCGTCGGTAGTCCGAGCCATCTGCGGGAAATTGATCACTGGGTCTTCGGCGCCACGCGGCCGGCGAGCCAGCCCTTGCGAGCGCTGGTGGCCGGCGGCGGCACCGGCGATGCCACGATCATGCTGGCGACGCAGATGGCGCGCCTCGGACGGCCGGGCAGCGTTACCTGGCTCGACCGGTCGGCGGCAGCGCTGGCGATAGCGCAGCAACGTGCCAAGGCACGGGGATTGGAAAACATTGTCTGGCGTCAGGGCTCGCTGCTCGACCTGGCGGAGTCAGACCTCGGGCCGTTCGACTACATCGATTGCTGCGGTGTGCTGCACCATCTGCCGGACCCGGCGGCGGGACTGCGCGCGCTACTGTCGGTCCTGGCGCCCGGCGGCGGGATGGGGCTGATGGTATATGCGCCGCATGGGCGCACCGGCGTCTACATGATGCAGGATGCGCTACGCCTGCTGGCGCCGCCGGACCAGCCGCCGCAGCGCCGTCTGGAGGTGGCGCGGCGGGTGATGCGGCACTTGCCGGAGACGCAGTGGCTGCGGTTCAACCGCAGCTTCGACGACCACATCAATGGCGGCGATGCCGGGCTTTACGACCTGCTGCTCAATCCGCGGGACCAGGCCTATACGGTGCCGGAATTCAGCGATCTGCTGGCTGCTGCCGGATTGTCGCCGGCCTGCTGGGTGGAGCCGCTCCGCTATGACCCCACGCCGCTGCTGCCGGATCCGAAGCTGCGCGCTTTGCTGGGTGACCTGACTCCGCTGCAGCGCGCGGCGCTGGCGGAATCCCTGGCCGGCAACATGGCGGTGCACATCGTTTACTGCACCCGCACCACCGAAGCGCCGCGCCGGGCCGATCCGTTTGCCACGGATGCGGTACCGGTCATCCGCGAATGGACAGCGGATGAGTTTGCCCGGATCATCGGGCCGGACGGCACGCTGATCATCAACCTCGATGGCCTGCGGGTCCCGGTGGCGCTGCCGCCGCTGGCGCTGGCGATCCTGAAGCTGGTCGATGGCACGCGCAGTGTCGGGCAGATCGCTGCAACGATGGCGGAGCGCGGGATCAAGCCGGACGCATTCGACAAGGCCTGGCGGCAGACCTATACGGCGCTGGAGCGCATCAACCGGCTGCTGCTCGTGGCCCCGGTCTCATAGCCACCACCGCCAACGTCGTCGGCCGTGGGATGACGGCGCAGGAACGCCGCGGTGTCCGCATCGGCGGGTACAAACGTCTCGATACACATCTCCGACAGCGTGACGTCCCTCACCATGTCCAGGCGCGTGCTTGCCGCAATGAACGACAACGTGCCGTCGATGGTGACAACGCGTAGCGGCGATACCGGGTCAGTGTTCTCGGCCACATCGAAGCCGCCGGCAAGGCACGGATAGTCGCGCACTTCCTCCAGCAGATCGACAAGCGCCGGGTCGCGGTCCTGGTCGATGGCGCGCTGCAACCGCGCAGTCAGGTGATCGCGCCATTGCGCCAGATTGACGATGCGGGGCGCGAGGCCGGCGGGATGCAGGAAAAGCCGCAGCACGTTGACCGGCGGACGCAGGATCAGCGGCTCGACCCCCGCCACCAGGGCTTTCACCCCCTGGTTCGACGCCAGCATCCGCCAGTGCCGGTCTATAGCAAAGGCTGGATAGGGCTCCTGCGCATGCAGCAGCGCATGCACCGCGTCACGCGCCACCCGCAAACTGGGCGCCTCGAAACCGTGCTGCGGGAAGGCTGGCGGATGGCCGCCGGCGACCAGCATGGCATTGCGCACCCGCAGAGGCAGGCGCAGGCACTCAGCGAGTTGCAACAGCGTATCGGCGTCTGCCGTGGCCTTGCCCGTTTCCAAATGGCGGACATACGCCGTCGACAGATCCGCCTCGCAGGCGACGTCGAGTTGCGTCATGCGTCGCCGACGCCGCCAGGTCCGCAGCAACTCTCCTGCGGATTCAGTCACACATACCGGTTCCTCGTCCATGTCCTGCCAGTCCAGCGTACTCGTCATCTGATTTCTCGGAATAGTTGTAGCAGACGGTGGTACCCTCTACCGTTAATTCGCCGTGTGAAACCGTGAATTCGCGTGTCCCGCGACGGGCCGACCGCGTTATGCTGGGTCAATGGCACGTTCCGCTGCAACTGAGTCCCGTTTTTCCACCTTCGTCTCGACCCTTGGCCGTGGGCCCGGCCGATCACGCGCGCTCACCCGGATCGAGGCGCAGGAAGCCTTCGGCATGGTCCTGCGCGGCGAGGCGGACCCGCATCAGGTCGGCGCGCTGCTGATGCTGCTGCGCTTTCGCGGCGAAGATCCCGAGGAGATCACCGGCCTGGTACAAGCCGCCCGCGCCCATGCCGCCATGCCATGGCAGGGGCTCAACGTGGCACTGGACTGGCCGTCCTACGGCGCCGGCCGCACCCGCGGAGCGCCCTGGTTCCTGCTGGCAGCCTTGGCTTTGGCCCGCGCTGGCGTGACGGTGCTGATGCACGGCTCGAATGAGTTCACGCACGGCATCGACGTTTCGACCGGACTGCGCGCGCTGGGCATGGCACCGGCGGACTCAGTGGTGGATGCGGCGTCGCGGCTGCAGCGTGAGCGGTTTTCCTATGTGCCACTACAGGTGGTCGCACCCGCGCTGGACGATCTGCTGGGCATGCGGCGGCTATTCGGCCTGCGCTCGCCGGTCAACACCGTCGCCCGCCTGCTGAACCCGGCAGATGCACCTGCAGGCGTCGATGGCGTGTTCCACCCGCCGTACATCGACGTCCACCTCGGCGTGGCAGAGCGCATAGGCCGGGACCGGTTGCTGGTCTTGAAAGGTGGCGGTGGCGAAGCAGAGCGCACGCCGCTGAAGCCGGGTTCGGCCTCGCTGTGGGACCGGGCGGCCGGGCGTGGCGAACTGGCACTACCGGCGGTGGAGGGACTCACCGCGCACGACGCTGCATCGGACACGCCGGCGTTGCTGGCCTCCGTTTGGCACGGCGACGCGACGCCGGTCACGCCGGTGGCGACCGTGCAGGCGACGATCGCCCTCGCGCTGCTGGCATTAGGGCGAAACGATGATCCCGTCGTGGCAGTGCGAGACGCGGCGGTTATCTGGAAGCAACGCCGCTGACAGACGCTGCAGGCGCGCCTACAACGCGTTCCATGCGCTATATTTCCACCCGCGGGCAGGCGCCCGCGCGCGACTTCTCCGATGTCCTGCTGTCCGGCCTGGCCGAAGACGGCGGCCTGTTTGTGCCGGAAACCTGGCCGCACTTCACGCCGGCCGACTGGCGGGCTATGCGCTCCCTGCCCTACCATGCGCTCGCCGCTCGGGTGATGCAGCCCTTCGTCGGCGGCTCGATTCCATTCCACGTTCTGGAGACGATTTGCCGCGACGCCTACGCCGGCTTCGGCCACCCCGCCATCGTGCCGCTGGTGCAATTGGAGACGCACCTGTTTGTACAGGAGCTGTTCCACGGCCCGACGCTCGCCTTCAAGGACATGGCGATGCAGGTGCTGGGCCGCCTGTTCGACTACGTGCTGACACAGCGCGACCAGCGCGTGACCATCGTCGGCGCCACCTCGGGCGACACCGGCTCCGCCGCGATTGAGGCCTGCGCCGGGCGCGAGCGTGTCGACATGATGATTCTGCATCCGCATGAGCGCACCAGCCTGGTGCAGCGGCGGCAGATGACTACCGTGCTGGCGCCGAATATCGGCAACATCGCCGTCGAAGGCACATTCGACGACTGCCAGGACCTGGTAAAGGCGATGTTCGCCGACAGTGCGTTCCGAAATGAGGTGCGGCTGTCGGCTGTCAACTCGATCAACTGGGCGCGCATCGCGGCGCAGGTGCCGTATTACGTCGCTGCCGCGCTGGCGCTGGGCGGGCCGGACCGGGAAGTCGCCTTCAGCGTACCCACGGGCAATTTCGGCAATGTGCTGGCGGCCTGGGTGGCCGGCCGGATGGGCCTGCCGATCACACGGCTGGTCATTGGCTCCAATCGCAACGACATCCTCACCCGCTTCGTGCAGAGCAACGACATGTCTGTCAGCGCGGTCGAGCCGTCGCTGTCGCCGAGCATGGATATCCAAGTGAGTTCGAATTTCGAGCGGCTGCTGTTCGAACTGCTGGGTCGTGACGCCGAGGCGACGCGCCGCACGATGGTCGGCTTCCGCGAAACCGGCCGGATGGCGGTTCCGGAGCCGGTCTGGCACCGCGCCCGCTCCCGGCTGGATGCATTCCGGTTGGACGATCCTGGCATCGAGGCGGAGATCCGCCGCCTGCGCGCCGCCTGCGGCTATGTCGCCGATCCGCACACCGCCATCGGCGTTGCCGCCGCGCGTGCCCATCCCGCCGGTCCCGGGGTGCCGATGGTGGCGATGGCAACGGCACACCCCGCCAAATTCCCGGACTCGATGGAGCGCGCCACCGGCCACCGCCCCGCCCTGCCGCCGCGCATGGCGGATCTGTTCGAGCGGCCGGAACGGTTCAGCGTGATGCCGAAGGACCTCGGCGCAATCGAGGCGGCGGTGCGGGCGCTGGTCGGGCGCAACGCGCCGCGCTGACCGCGTGCGGCTGGTCGTTCCGTATCAGGACCGAGCGCTGGCGCCGCCGTCGCCGGAGCGCGTGCGCCGTTTCAAGCGCCATCTGATTGAATGCCTGCGCGACCTGCGTAAGGTGAAGCGGCCGGACCGGCTGACCCAGAAGCCGGTGCCGGCGCCTCCAGGTGAGGCCGTGCCGGTGCTGCAAGCGGGGTGCGCGGCCTGCCGCGGCTATTGCTGCCTCGGCGGCGAGGA
>JAFEFW010000649.1 GCA_018240405.1 Pseudomonadota bacterium | reverse complement strand
GCTGGAGATATGAGGTGAGGATGGCACCGCTGATGTCCCTGTCAGGGCGCTTGCGAACTGTAGCACGAAATGTCTTCGTCCGCAGCGCTCGTGGTGCCGCGGCGGTGGAATTTGTCCTGATTGCCCCGATCCTTACCCTGCTGCTGTTGTCGATCTTCGATCTGGGGATGGCGGCCGCGCGGCTGATAACCTCTTACGAGGGACTGCGCGGGGCGGCACAGTACGGGATCTACAATCCGCCGCCGGACGTAACCAATGTGTCGTCTACATGGCTTACAAGCCAGCTTCCCTCCGGCGCGTCGGTGGTTGGCGTGTTTTGTGGGTCCATGACCACACCGGCGCAATGCAACGCGGGCAACGCGACGCAGATTCCGAAATATTTTCAGTTAAAGCAGCCGGTCACGGTGACGGCTGTACTCCTGAGATTTATAGCTGGCACATACAATATCTACTATGCCACCCGGTTTCAGTGAGGAGGGGAGCATGATCCGCTGCCGGAAGGGACATATTGCCACTACGGCCGCCCTGGCGCTCACCGGTCTCGCCGGCCTGTCGGCTCTCGGGTCCGAGGCCAGCACATGGTATTACATCAAGCGCAATGCGCAAAACGCCGCCGACGCCGCGGCGTTCGCCGGCGCTCTAGCGATTACGCAGCGCAACGCCGGTAATACCTCCGACAGTGTCACTGCATCGGGTATCGCGTTCGCCAACCAGAATGGCTACTGCACAGGCGGAGCCACGTCCTGCACCAACTCTGGTGCGCCGGTGACCGTGTCGGTCACGCGCGGCACCTATGCCTCGGGCGCGTTTACCGCGAGCGGCAGTGGCAGTGATGTCCTGGCTGTTATCACCCAGCAGCAAACCGGCCTGCTTTCGGGTCTCATCGGAAGGAATTCCATCACTATTGCCGCCAGTGCGGTTGCTTCAGTCAAGGACTACGGCATGCCCTGCGTGCTGGCCACCAATGGGTCGGTTTCATTTCAAGGCAACAGCACCGTCTCGGCGCCGACGTGCGCCATTGTCTCCAATAGCACGGCTTCGAATGCCATCTCGTTCAACAACAACGGCAATGGCTCTCTTTCCATAACTGCACAGTCGCTTGCCGCAGCAGGTGGTTGCTCAGGCAACACCTCACAATGCGCTACAAATGCAAACTACTCTCTTTATACCAACGTACCACCGGCGACCAATCCGTTCGCCAAGATCAACGCGGCAGTGGCAAATTGGATGACTAACCATCCGAGCCCTTCAAACTGTTCGGGATCGAACCCGAGGGATTGGGGCACCTCCACGTGCGTGAACAAAAACACAACGATAAGCAGCCCCCTGACGCTGAACGGCACATACTTTTTCAGCGGCAACCTTACCATCAAGTCCGGCGCCAATCTTACCGGGACTGCAACACTGATCATGCTGTCTGGCTCCTCGCTCACTGTTCAGGGCAATGCAACCATCAACCTGACAGCGCAGGGCATTACGACCACATTCCCGGCAAGCCAAACGCCATCGGAGTTCATGGATGGCACGACGAACTTACTGAATGGGCTCGTCCTCTATGATCCCGAAAGCGGTACGGTATCGCCGAACGGCACGCCATCCATAACATTGATCGGCGGGGTCTATGCTCCGAACGCCACCTGGGCTCTGTCAGGCAACAACAGCCAATCCGGTTCGTACTGTTCCGAGGTCGTCGCCTACGCTGTCAGCCTCACAGGCAGTTCCTCATTCAATGCAGCCGCCTGCCCAGCCAACCTGCAGATGAAGACACAGGTTGTGCGGTTGGCTGCGTGAGGACGGATCCGAGCGATGAAACTCAAGGACCGGCGCGGCGCGGCAGCTTTGGAATTCGCCCTGTTATTGTGGCCGTTCTTTGCCATCATCTTTGCCATCGCCGATCTTGGCCATTACATGATGGCCCAGAGCCAGCTCCGGACACTGGTCGGCGAGGTCGCGCGCGCCGCGATGATTTCCTGCGCGGCCAATAATGGAAAGCTCTCCTCGTCTTGCACCACCAACCCGATCACCGATCGAGCTAAGCTTAGCACGATTGCACCTATGACATTTGTCGGCGGCAATGCGCCGACCATTACCCTGACGGCGTCGAGTGGCAAGATTGCCGTCACTGCGTCGATGACGAGTATCCCAACGTTTCTGCCGTGGTGGGGACGCGTCGCGGGCGGGCTCACTGCGACGACGAATCTATATTACTAGACCGCGTGAAACATGCGGTGTCGGCTAGCGGAGCAAAACGATGCGTTTCCTGTACATTGGGAACCTTTCCGGCCATATCATGGTTGCCCTGTGGAAGGGTGCCGCTCGTGCTCTGGAGGTGGTGCAACGCGGCTCGGCATCATGTTTGTTCCGCGTTCTTGTTCAGTTCCATACCCATGTTACGATCCGGCACGTCGCAATGGTCTGCGTCGGCACGGCGAGGACCCTGAAGCGGTCATGACGCGAACCGATCAAGGTTTCTGGCGCGCGGTGACGGTCTTAGCAGTGGATCTGCCGTCTGGCCGCCGCCTACCGCGCTTTGGGCGCCGAAGGCGGCGTGGAAGCAGCTTGCGGCGGCCGCAGCGATACAAATATTGATACAAAATATCATTTTTTGAGTTTCACTTTTTTACGGTTTGGTGTTAATTCTGGAACCGGTTCAGTGAATGGACCTTTCGTAACAAGTCTCTGTCGTCCCAGCCCGCGTAGCGCGGGCGGTTCTTATGAAGGATAGACTCATGCTCGATTTCGTCTCTATTGCGCCTGCCAAGCTGCTTCAGGTTCTGCGTGACCGCAAAGGTGTCAGCGCAACGGAATACACACTGATGGTTGTCGGCATTGCCGCCCTGGTTCTGGCTGGCGCCCGGGTGCTCGGTGGTGACATCAGCACGGCGCTGAACAGCATTGGTACCTACTTGACGAGTGCTGCCGCCAGCATCTGATCGGTCGTGGTCGCCATTTAGGCGGCCCGATCAATGTAATCGCCGCCCGGCGCGCCTGCGATGGGGCGCTGTGGCGGGGTGTGCGCATTTGTAGCGCGTACCCGGCAGCCATAAGAGCCCTGGCCTGACAGTGACGCGGCAATGGCTGATTACGTGCTTTAATTGTTGCTAATCATACGGTAACAAACTGCGCGTGCCATACCGAGGCTGACACCCCGGCCGAGGAATCGACAGGAGGACGTCGGTCATGATCTCTCAGGTGCACGCTTCGCTGAAACGAGTGTTGACGCAACGACGCGGTGTAAGTGCGAGCGAGTATACCCTCCTGATCGTTGGCATGGCTGCGCTGACTCTGGCTGGGTGGACCGGCCTCGGAGGCAACCTCAGCGGTGCACTGTCCGCAATTGGTAGTGGCCTGGTCTCGATGACCGGCGCCCTGTAGTTTTTGCCGGGCGCCCGCAGAAGTGGCGATGTGGGGTCAGCGGAACGTTTCAGGTAGTCGCGTGCGCAGCATGCGATTGAGATTATCGATATGGACGATATTTCTGCCGCAATGTCGCGGCATACATGGTAACAATCCCGGCATGATGCAGGAATTCTCCGTCATCACTCTATGGCAGTTCGTGGCCGTAGCTGCGGCCGTGGTGCTGTTGCTGATCGCGGCGTTGTCGGATCTGCTCTCACGCACCATTCCGGACTCGGTTTCCATCGCACTCGCCGCGCTGGGATTGGCGAACCGTGCGCTGCTTGGTTTCAGTGCCGTAGCGACCTCGGCGGCGTTAGCGCTCCTGTTGTTTGTGCTCCTTGCCATCGTGCACGCACGCGGCGGGCTCGGTGGTGGTGACGTCAAACTTGTCTCGGCTGCGGCCTTCGGACTGTCACCGGCCAGCCTCTACCAAATGCTGCTCTGCATGTCGTTTGCAGGCGGTCTCTTGGCAGTTCTGCATCTGAGCGTGCGGCGCCTGCCACGGCCTGCCCGCTGTCCCCCCGGCGCATCCCGGCTTCGCCGTCTCTGGACAATCGAGAAATGGCGTTGGCGACGGCCGGGTTGCCTGCCCTATGGCGTCGCCATCGCCACCGGCGGGGTCTGGGCCCTGCTGTCCGGTACGGGAACCTGAGCCATGTCGATCCGCCTCATCATCGTCGGCCTGATCCTGACCACGGCCATCGCGCTTGGCATGATCGCGTATCAGGTCGCGACGCCGCAGCGACCGCCGCAGCTCGCCGTGCCGCAGGTGACTGCGCCGGTCACTGTGAGCTATCTGGCCACCGCCCGAGCACTGCCGGCCGGCACGCTGGCGCGTGAGGAAGATTTCATTGCCAAGCCGACCGCGCCTGACAAGCTGCCGCTGAACGCCATAACCGACTCGCCGGAGGCTCGCGCCGGCCTGCGCGGCGCGCTCGTGCGGCGCTATCTTGATCCTGGCGCGCCGATCACGGCCGATGTTGTTCTGCGCGTACGTGATCGCGGCTTCCTCGCCGCGGTGCTGGATCCCGGCACCCGGGCCGCGTCAATCGGTGTCGATGAGGTCAGCGGCGTGTCCGGCCTGATCTGGCCGGGTGACCGGGTCGACGTCATCCTGACACAGGAACTCGATGCGTCGACGCCGGCCGGACGCCGGATCGTCAGCGAGCCGGTGCTGACCAATGCGCGCGTGATCGCCGTCGATCAGGACATTGCACGCGGCGACGGCACGACGCAGCAAACGGGTAAGGTTGCCCGCACCGTCACGCTGCAGTTGACTCCACCCCAAATCGATAAACTTGCCGTTGCGCAACGCCTTGGCCGCCTGTCATTGTCCGTGCGGGCCTTGGACGACGGAAATGTCCAGCGGGTCGGGGCGCAGTCTACGTTCAGCAAGGATGTCACCTCTGTCCTGGGTGAACAGCCAGGGGGCACGACCGTGCGGGTAATCCAAGGTGACCAACGCAACGAAGTGACCTTCCGGTGAGACAGGTGCGACGTTTTCTACCAATCCTCCTTGCGGCCGGGACGATGTCAGCCTGGCTGCCTCATGGCCACGCCGCCGGACCGTCGCCGGACCTGTCGCGCCTGATGGCGCCGACACCACCCACCGTTGTCGAAGCGCCGGTGCTGGTGCAGGCGCCGAACGCGGCACCTCCGCCTGCCGTCGCGCCGGCCGTGTCGATGGCGGTGCAACCGGTAACGGTCCAGCAGGGCACCGGCGTACTGCTGCGCCTGCCGGCCCCGGCCGGCACCGTGATGTCGGCTGATCCGAACGTTGCGCGCGTGCAGCCGGCCTCACCGACCAGCCTGTTTCTGATGGGCGTCGCCCCCGGCCGGACGACGATCATCGCCACCTCGGAAACCGGCAACCCGGTTGCGCAGTACGACGTCACCGTCTCACCGGGACGGCCCGCTACGGCGCCGCCACAGGCGCAGACCGGCCTGTCCCCGGCGACCGCCGCCGCCGTGCAGAGTGCGATTGCCCAGACCGTGAACGGCGCCCGCGACGTGCGGGTGCGCGCGGCCGGCAGCGAACTGATCATTGTGGGTGTTGTCCCGAATGCGCTGGCGGCGCAGCAGGTTGAGGCGATTGCCAAGGGCTACATCAGCGACAAGGTGACGGTCGTCAACAACATCACGGTCCTTGGCAGCATTCAGGTCAACGTGCGTGTGCGCGTGGCGGAAATGAGCCGTCAGATCACGCGCCAGCTCGGCTTCAACTGGCAGGCATTGGGCGGGCTCACGACCAACAGCTTCCGCTTTGGCTTGCGCACAGGCGCGGCAGCGGGTGCGCTCTACATCACGCCACTCCTGCCGCTGGGCGGCAGCCCGCTGCCGAACGCGACGTCGGCGCCGTATCAAGTCGGATCTGGTTTCACGTCGGGCAATGGAAACTGGGACGTGAATCAAGTGATCGACGCCCTTGCCGGCGACCGCCTGATTTCCATTCTGGCCGAACCGAACTTGACCGCGCAATCCGGTGAGACCGCCAGCTTCCTTGCAGGCGGCGAGTTTCCTATTCCGGTCGCCGGCGTGACCAGCAACGGCGCCACCACAATTACAGTGGCCTTCAAGCAATACGGCGTCAGCCTGGCATTCGTGCCCACGGTGCTGTCGCCGGGACGCCTGAACCTGCGTGTGCGGCCGGAGGTCAGCGAGCTTACCCAGACCGGCGCGATCAATGTGCCGATCCAGGGCGGCACGCTCACGATCCCGGCGTTGGTGGTGCGGCGCGCCGAGACAACAGTCGAACTCGGCAGCGGGCAGAGCTTTGCGATTGCCGGCCTGCTGTCCAAGAGCAGCATTGACTCGACATCTGCCTTGCCAGGGATTGGCGAGTTGCCCGTCATTGGCGCTCTGTTCAAGTCGAACGACTTCCAGCGCGGTGAGACTGAGCTGGTGATCATTGTGACGCCCTATCTGGTGCAGGCGGCTAACAGCCCATCTGATCTGGCTGCCCCTACTGATCGGTTCCGTCCCGCTACGGATCTCGATCGCATCCTGTATGGCCGCCAGATCGCGCCCGGCGCCGGCACGCCAGCGCGGGTCGATGCTGGGTTCATCCTGAAATGAGAAGCATCATGCGCGCTCCGCGTCTTGCCCTGCTGCTGCTGGTCGTCAGCGGTTGCACGCCTGACTATCCCATGGATCGGGAGGGCACGTGGTCGATCCCGGAAGTCAGCAACAACGAAAAGAATTTGCGGGCGATGGTCGTGAATCCACAGGATCTGGTTGTTGGACGCGGTGATCCGAACAGCCTCGGTCCCGAGGCTGTGCGTCCTATCAACCGCCTGTTCTCCGGCAACCGCGCCCCACTGCCCGACCAGAGCGCGTCGGCGATCTACGCCATTCCGAATAGCGGTGGAGGAAGCGGTGGAAGCGGCCAGTAGCGGCGTTCCTTCGCTGCTCGCATCCGAAGCACCGGCATCTCGTGCGCTGGGAACGGACGGCCGGATCATTGCGTTCGTCAACGACGACGAGACCGGCAACGCATTGCGCCTGGGCCTGATCTCCAACGCCGATATGCTGACGATCCAGTCAGGCGGCCTGCGGCATGCGGTGCGCTACCTGCAGAAGTCGGCGTTCAGCGGAATGATCATCGTCGATATCGAGGGTATTGAGGATACCGCGTCCGCTCTTGACGATTTGGCACGTGTCTGTCCGCCCGACGTGCGTGTTGTGGTGATCGGTACCAACACCGATATTGGCTTCTACCGCCTCTTGGTTAATGAGCTTGGGGTCACCGAGTATCTGCCGAAGCCGCTGACGCGCGACAGCGTCCAGCAATTCATCCTGCGCCATGTTTCGGACGATCAGTCAGTGGCGCCAGCCACGCGTGGCGGACGCGTGATCGCTGTGTGTGGCGTGCGTGGTGGCGCCGGTGCCACGACCATTGCGGTCGGGCTCGCGAGCGAACTGGCGCGCGTCACGAAGGGCCATGTCGCGCTGCTTGATCTGCACGTCCAGAATGGTACGGCAGCCGTTATGTTAGGGGGTCGGCCCGGCCAGGGCCTGCGTGTCGCTCTGGAGGATCCAGACCGGGCGGACGTATTGTTCCTGGAACGGACCGCCATTCCAATCGGCCCCCGTCTTCGGCTGATCGCCGCTGAAGAGGGATTTGAGACAACCCCCGAGATCACCGAAGCGGGTGTCGCCCGCGTGCTCGATCTATTGCGGCAAAAGTTCAATTACATCGTGGTCGACTTGCCGGTGCCGCCGCCACGGTCGATGGTGCGCATCTTTGGCTTGGCACGGCACGTGGTCGTCGTGCTTCGCCCCGACGTTGCTGGCCTGCGCGATGCCAAGGCGCTGCGTCGCTTCGTCACCGGTGCTACGGGCGCGGACCGGGTCATGACCCTGGTCAACCGGAGTGACGCCAAGGGCGCCTTGACGCCGGCGCTGGTCAAGGAGGGCCTAGGTCTGACACCCGAGGTGACCATTCCGGACCTTGGGGTGGGGCTGACCCAGGCGTTCAACTTGGGCGTGCCGGCGACCGAAAAGGTGCCTGCTTTGCGCAGTCATCTGGCGCCGATCGTGCGCGAGGTTGCGGGCGTTCGCTCGTCTGGTACCACGCGCCTGCTCAGGAGGCTATTCCGGCGATGAAAGCGACCTTCGGCCGGCGCGACGTATTTTCCGACCTCCCTGAGCCCACATCGTTTGTCCTTCCGACGGTTCAGGACACGCCGCTGGTCGAGATTTCGACCTTGCGCGAGCGCATTCTGAAGGAAATCGATCCAAGACAGGCGACAGCGGTCGCGCCGCATCTGTTGCAGCGTGAGATCGAGCGGCTGATCCACCAGGTCGCGAACGAGGACCGGCTCGGCCTGTCCGCCCGCGAGCAGTCGCGCCTGGCGGAGGAGTTGGCCCAGGATATGACGGGCTACGGCCCGCTGGAGCCACTGCTGGCCGATGAGACCGTCACCGACATCATGGTGAATGCGCCGGACAATATCTATGTCGAGCGCCGTGGAAAGCTGGAACGGGTTGGTGTCCGCTTCCGCGACGCCGCGCATATCATCATCGTGGCGCAGAAGATTGCCGCGCGCGTCGGCCGGCGCGTCGATGAGGCGAGCCCGATGTGCGACGCACGGCTGACCGATGGCAGCCGCTTCAACTGTGTGCTTCCACCCTTGGCGATCGATAGTCCGTGCATGTCGATCCGCAAATTCCCGAAGCGGCGCCTGAACTTCGCCTCGATGGTTGAGAACGGGACGATGACCGAAGGCGTTGCCAAACTGCTGGGTGTGGCGGCGGCGGCTCGGTTGAATGTGCTTGTTTCGGGCGGCACTGGCTCCGGCAAGACGACGATGCTGAACGCCATGAGCCAGCTTATTTCATCGACAGAGCGTATTGTCAGCATTGAGGACGCGGCGGAACTGCAGTTGCAGCAGCCACACGTCGTCCGGCTGGAGACGCGGCCGCCGAACCTGGAAGGGCAAGGGCAGATCACCCAGAACGACCTGCTTCGCAACGCGCTGCGTATGCGCCCGGACCGCATCATTATCGGCGAAGTGCGCGGCGCCGAAGCGTTCGACATGCTGCAGGCGATGAACACCGGCCACGATGGTTCGATATCCACCATCCACGCCAACAGCGCACGCGACGCGCTGGCCCGCGTGGAGAACATGGTACTGCTGGGCCACGTCAACCTGCCGATTCGTGCGATCCGGTCGCAGATCGTCAGCGCGCTCGACATGATCGTGCATGTCGAGCGCATGCGCGACGGGCAGCGGCGAATCGTGCAGGTTTCCGAGGTGTGTGGACTTGAGGGCGACGTCATTACAATGAATGACCACGTTACCTTTGAGTTCCAGCGGGAAGACGCGGATGGCCGCATTCATGGCCGGTACGCGAGTTCCAAGATACGGCCCGGGTTCATGTCTCGGCTGGAGTATTTCGGCCTCGATAAGACTTGGGGCGCCGCCACGCGTGACATCTGACGGACACAAGATCGGACAGACATGGGTAATCTGCTGCTGCCGACGATCCTGCTCCTGGTGTCCCTGATCGGGGCGTTGATCCTGCTGCGAATCGATGCGCGGCGCCGGATGCTGGTGCAGCGTGTGGGCGTTGTGGCGAGCGGCGAGGCAATGCCGGAGTGGGAGCGGGAAACGCTGCAGGGCATCCGTGTCACGACGCGTCCAACTCATACGTTGACCGGGCGTGTCATTGAGTTTCTGAAGATTCCTGTTGACGTGCCGCAAGCCAATATCATCCCGCAATGGGTCGTGTTCGGCGTCGGCATTGCGGCCGGGGTTTTCGCCTATTTTATCGGCCGGCTCTATCTGAGCTCACCCTATGCCGTCGCCGAGGGCCTGTTCGCCGCCCTATTCCTGACGCGTGGCATTTTCGGCTGGCAGAAACGCCGCTACGCGGCCCAACTGGTTAAGCAACTGCCCGACGTCATTGAGCTTCTTTCCGCGACCGTTACGGCTGGACTGCCGGCTGTGCAGGGGCTGATGACGATCCGCGATGAAATCCCTAATCCCACCCGCGGGGAATTTGAGCGTGTTGTGCAGGAGATTACCCTTGGCGCCACTGCCGATGCCGCGCTGCTGAACCTGTACCGCCGGACTGAGGTCGTCGAATACTCGATTCTTGCTGTCACGCTGGGCGTGCAGTCCAAGAGCGGCGGACGACTGGTCGAGACAGTACAGACGTTGGCCGAAACGATCAGGCAGCGCCTGGCGATCGCGGCACGCGGCAATGCGCTGGCTGCCGAGGCGAAATTGTCCGCCTATGTCATCGCGCTGATGCCAGTGGTTGGTGGTCTCATCATGACGCTGATCCAACCCGGCTATCTGAACCCGCTGTTTTACGATCCGCGCGGCAACGTCATGCTGTTCTTGGCCGTGTCGTTGCTGCTTACCGGCATTTACATCATGGCCAAGATGATCAGGGCATCGTTGAGCGAATGAACGTCGAGCAGCCTCTCCTGTTCTGGGGTTTGATTGGTGGCGCCCTGCTGCTGGTCGTGACGGCGGTGCTGGTCCTAACAAGGGAAGCCAAGGCGCGGGACCTGCGAAACCGGGTGCAGATCGTCTCCAGTGGCACAACGATACTGGTGCCCGGTTCCGCCGGAGGCGACCGCGAGCGGGAAGTCAGCCTCGGCAGCCTTGTGCGCCGCCTCGGCGACTGGATTCGCGAGTCCGGAAAGATGTACTCGGAGAAGGACATCGACCTGCTCTCCTCGGTTATTGCCGCGGCGGGTCATGAACCCCGTACATGGCTGCCGATCGTGCTCGGCGCTAAGGTGCTGTTCCTGGCGGGATCACTGCTGGCGGTTATCGCCTACTGCATCATTACTGATGCGGAGTTCGGGCGATGGATGGTTCTGCTCGCCCTTGCCATGCCGTTTGGCATCATGGTGCCGGAAGCGATCCTGAAATTCCTGCGCCGCCGCCATGCCAAAGCGCTCAGCCGTGGCCTTCCTGATGCGCTCGACCTGCTGGTGGTATGCACCGAGGCGGGTCTTGGCCTGGAAACCGCCATGGACCAGGTCTCCCGCGAGATGCGAGGGTCAAATCCCGAAATCGCGGTGGCCTTCGCCAATTTCCTCGACGAGCTTCGTGTCCTGCCCGACCGGCGCGAGGCGTTTGTGAACTTTGGCCGGCGGTCCGGTGTCGAGGGCATACGTCGCATGGCGACGGTGCTGGCGCAGACCCTCCAGCTCGGCACACCGCTGGGTCAGGCACTGCGGTCGATGGCTGGCGAATTGCGCCGGGAGCGAATGACCAAGCTGGAGGAGAAGGCTGTCCGGTTGCCGGGTCTGCTGGTGTTCCCGCTGATTTTCTGCATCCTGCCCGTGCTGTTGATCACGCTGGTTGGGCCGAGCATGCTGTCCCTGATGGATATGCTCCAGCAGAGCAGCCGATCCATGGGGGGACGGTGACATGTCCGCGGCAGGATTTCTCATCCGCTCTGTGGCTCTCGCCGGATGTTGCGTGATGGCCGCCTGTGCAATGCCACAGCGCGACCGTGCAAACCTGTCTCCTGAAGCGCAAACCCGCCTCGCTGAAGCAGCGGATCAGCAAGGCAATGCGGACATGGCTCTGTCAATGTATCAGGCCGCTGCGCAGAAGGCGCCGTCTGACGTTCAGGCGCAGATGCGCTACGCCGATGCCCTGGCGCGCAGTGGCAAAATTCAGCTTGCTCAGCGCTGGTTGCAGCGCGCGATGCAGACGTCACCGAATAGCGCGGACCTGCAACGCGCCTCCGCCTTGGTCGATATTGTCGGCGGCAACGCCGCCAGTGCGCTGCCGAAGCTCGATCAGATGCTGGCGTCGTATCCCGCCGACGCCGCCATTCTCACGGACAAGGGGGTCGCGCTTGACCTGCTGGGCCGGCATGCCGAGGCCCAGGATCAGTATCGCCGCGCCCTGGCCACCGCGCCGAATGATATTTCCGTTCGTAACAACCTTGCATTGTCACTCATGCTGTCTGGCCAGGGCCGCAACGCGCAGGAGGTACTCGAGCCTGTGGCGAACGACGATGACGCGCCGGCGCGGGTGAAGGTGAACATGGGGATTGTCTATGCCGCGAACGGTGACGTCGGCCGCGCGCAGGCGATCGCTCAGGACCAAATCGACCAGCAGGCGCTGATGATGCTTGCCAAGCGTGTCAACGAGGGCGGCACTTCCGCACCGACTACGCTTAACCAGCCCAGGCAGGCGCGGTAGTCGCAGAGCAATCATGGTCACGGCGGCGACTGGGCCAGACGTTACAAGGGCCGGTTGTCGCCAATGGCCCCAAGACACCGATCCACACTGCCGCCCGCATACTGAATAGGTTCGCATCGACCCTGTCGCTCAGTCGTCATGGTCAGGCACGCCGGCCATGACGACATCTGCAGCGACGGTCAACGCGCAGGATGCTCGCTACTCCTGTCCTGTTGGCAGCATTCGTCGCGCTTCACCGGATCGGTGAGAACGACGACGGCATCACAAACGAATTCTCCTGCTTGATCACCACGCCGGGCGGATTGCGCGCCGGCCATTGACCAGTAGCCGCTGCTGCTGCGCGGACCGCGAAACGTTCGTTGGCGTCCTTGTACGCCCAGATATGTACCCATTTGTTGAGCGCACCGAACTCCGAGTACCATCCGCCAACCAACGGCGAGAACTTGGTCCGGCCCTCAATCTTCTCTGACCACCGCTCGATCAGGCCCGGGATCGAGCCGGCCGTGAGCGTGTATTGGCGGATCTCAAACAGCGGTCCGATCTCTCGCGGCGTCAGCGGCGGCGAGAACGGCGCGGGCAGGAATACCTCGCTCTGCATCGTGGTGCAGAACTCGCGGATCGGCGGCGGCCATCCGGCTTCCTTCTGCGATGCCGAACGCACCTGGGCACGCTGCTCAAAGCTGTCATACGTCCAGACATGGATGATCTGGTTCAGCGCCCCCACCTCGGTATGCCAGAACGCCGCCAGCTTCGAGTACTTCTCCCGGATGTGCAGCGCCTCGCCGAAGCGCTTTTCAACCTCGGCCAGCGTGCCGGGCTGCAGCGTGTAAGTCCGCATTTCAATGATCATGGATCGTCTCCCCTGAGAACCGCGTCACGCTACGCCATCGGCGGCGATCAGGGAACCGGCGGAGGAGGGAACCGTCCTGACGCGGTCACTGCCGGCGCAGATGGCGCACGCCATTCGCGCCGGCAACGAACACCTCCTGCGCGATGCCCAGGAACAGCCCGTGCTCGACGATGCCGGTGCGCTCAGAGAGTTTCTGCGCCAGACCGTGCGGATCGAGGATCGGCCCGAAATTGCAGTCCAGGATGATGTTGCCGGAATCGGTCCGGAACGGTTCTGCCCCCGCCTTGCGCCGTGTCACAGTGGCACCCAAACTCTCCAGGAACCGAGCCTGAGACTTCCAGCCAAACTCGATCACTTCAATCGGCAGCGCCCAGTTTGTTCCGAGGCGCGGGGATAGCTTGCTGTCATCGGCAACCACCACCATGCGGGCGCTGGCCTGGGCAACAATCTTCTCGCGCAACAACGCCCCGCCGCCACCTTTGATCAGGTTCAATGCCGGGTCGACTTCGTCGGCTCCATCAATCGTCAGATTCACGTCGGTGGGAATTTCATCGGCGAGCAGTGGAATACCGAGTTCGCGCGCGGCAGCGTCAGTCGCTCTCGACGTTGCGATGGCAACGATATCTCTCAGGTCGCCTGTCCGCAGCCGCTCGGCTATCCGCCGCGTGGCGAAGATCGCGGTCGAACCGGTGCCAAGTCCCACCACCATGCCGCTTTCGACCAGCGCGGCGGCGGTCTCTCCGGCTTGTTTCTTCAGGTCGTCCATTTCACGCTCCAGGTGCGGAATTCGGGATGATCCGAAAACCGGTCGGAGCGCCGTATCGTTGTCCAACGCTCCTTGGTCTTGTTGTTGCGGGGGCGGCAGCCGCGCCGGTGCAGCCGCCGCTCCGCGTCGCAATCAGGCCAGTACCTTGCTTTTTGACTCAATGCCAGCGAGCAATTCGTTCCAGGAATCGATAAAGCTGTTGGCGCCATCGGACTGCAGTTTGGTCGACAGCGCAGTCAGATCGATGCCGGCCTTCAGGTGCTTCTCCAGCACCGCCTGATAGTCGCCCCCGTCGCGCGGCAGGGCGCTTGATACCTTGCCGTGGTCGCCGAACGCCAGCAACGTCTCTTCCGGCATCGTGTTGACCGTGTTGGGCGCCGCCAGCGCATTGATGTACAGCACGTCGGACGCGTTCTTGTCCTTCGTGCCGGTGCTGGCAAACAGCAGCCGCTGCGGGCGGGCGCCGACATTCTCCAGGCGCTGCCACCGGTCGCTCTCCAGAATGTCGCGATACGCCTTGTAGGCCTGCTTGCCGACGGCGATGCCCAGCGTGTTGTGCATCTCCTGCGGCAACTGGCTGACCACGGCGCGGTCCCAGCGGCTGATGAACAGCGACGCCACGGAACGCACATCCGGAGACAGGCCCGCTTCAACCCGGCGCTCGAGCCCCCGGATGTAGGCCTCGGCCGCCGCCTTATACTGATCGGTCGAAAACAGCAGAGTTACGTTGACCGGCACGCCGTGGAAGATCGAGTCCTCGATCGCCGGCAGGCCTTCCGGCGTACCGGGGATCTTGATGAAGAGGTTCGCCTTTTGGGCGGCTTCATGCAGCGTCTTCGCCTGCTCGACGGTCTTGGCTGTGTCATAGGCAAAGACCGGAGATACCTCGAGTGAAACGAACCCATCCACCGACGCGGTGCGCCGGTGCACATCGGCGAACAGGTCGGCCGCGCGCGTCAGGTCCTGGACGGCCAGGATGAAGAACAGTTCCTCACCCTTCTTGCCGGCATCGAGTTGTTTGCGAATTTCCTCGTCGTACCAACCGCTATGGGTAATCGCCGCATTGAAAATGCTGGGGTTCGAGGTCAAGCCAGTCACGGATAGCTCATCGATGTACCGCTTCAGCGTGCCCTTATCGAGCATGTTGCGGGTGATGTTGTCGAGCCAGAGGCTCTGACCGAGACGGTTAAGCGCCTTGGGTGCTTCTGAAGCCATGGATCGGTTCCTTTGCTTTATGCCGGAGACCATATCGCTCCCCGGCGGGAAAGTGCCAGACTCTTGGATTTCGAGCGCGCCTGCCAAGAAGCCTGCTGCCGCTGTCATCACGTGGTGTCGAGGTGGGTCAGTCCATAGATGGCGGCCCCAAGAAGGGCGGCATTGATCGTCACGACGTGAACCGGAACGGCTTGCAGGAGCTTTTCGAACCGCCCCTTTGCCGTGAAGGCTTGCACGAACCCTCCCTGCCGCAGCAGCGGCAGGACCCGCGGCGGCATGCCGCCGGCGAGGTATACCCCGCCGGTCGCCAACACCTTCAGTGCCAGGTTGCCAGCCTCGGCGCCCCATATTTCGGCCATGATGCGAAGCGTCTCCGCGGCCAGCGGGTGCTCGGCGGCCTGCTCCGTCCCGGCCCGGACGATCAGCGGCGTTCGATCGGCCGCCGCGGCCAGGGCGGTCGCGAACGCCGCCGGTTCCGCCGCCGGCGCGCGAGCGCGCAGGAAGTCGTAGACGTTCGGCAGTCCTGAACCGGCGCAAACACGCTCATAGGCAACATGGCCAAAGCGGGCGTTTACGAAAGCCCAAAGCTCGGCCTGCTCCCGGTTCGCCGGCGCGAAGTCGGCGTGCCCGCCTTCCGAGGCACAGGCGATGTATTCCGTCCCGTTCCAGACCAGAAAAGCCTCGCCAAGGCCCGTACCCGGCGCCATGACGGCGATCGGCGCGTTCGGTTGCGGGGTGCCCGGGTTGATGATCTCGGTTTCGGCGGCTTCGAGATGCGGCACCGCAACGGCAATGGCATGCAGGTCGTTGAGCAGGCTGACGCGCTTCAGGCCGAGTTCCTGCGCCAGGACGGTCTCCGACAAGTCCCACGGCAGGTTGGTCAGGTGGGCCCGGCCGCCCAGCACCGGTCCGGCGACGTCGAAGCAGGCGGCGGCGGCCGAGGCGCCGGTTTCCTGCAGGAATTGCTGCACGATCGGCGACAGGCCCGGAAATTCTCCGCTAGGGTAGGTCTTCTCCGCGAGCAGGTGGCGCGGGCCCTCGCTCGGTGAGACCAGCGCCAGGCGTGTGTTGGTACCCCCGATGTCGCCGGCGATCAGCATGCTGGCTCCTTGTGGTGCTTCCATTCTGCCATGATCGGCGGAGCATACAGGATGACAGTTGAAAGGATACCGTTCGCATGACCTGGTCGATCGTCGCGCATGACCCGAACACAGACGCATTTGCCGTGGCTGTTGCGACCAAGGCGTTCGCAGTCGGCGCCTTCTGCCCGTTCGTGCGCGCCGGCATCGGCGCGGTGTCGACGCAGTCAATGACCAATCGCTACCTTGGGCCGGCAGTACTGGACGGGATGGCGCGTGGCCTGCCGCCGCGGGCGGCGATCGAGGGCGCGTTGGCCGGCGATGAGGGTGCCGGCATCCGCCAGGTACACGCGGTGGACCGTCACGGCCGCACGGCCGCCTGGACCGGGCAGAACTGCGTCGAGTGGTGCGGCAGCGTTTCGGCCGGCGGCATCTCGGTCGCCGGCAATATGCTGGCGGGCGAGGCGGTGGTGGCGGCGACGTTGGAGGCCTGGAAGTCAGGCAGCGCGCTGGACATGCCGGACCGTCTGATGGCGGCAATGGAAGCGGGCCAGGACGCTGGCGGCGACCGGCGGGGGCGGCAGTCGGCGGCGATGGTGATGGTCACCACCGAGGATTTCCCGGACCTGGACCTGCGCGTCGACGATCATGCGGACCCGCTGGTCGAACTGCGTCGGTTGCTGGGACTGTGGAAGGAGCAGGGCATGCCGCGCGTGGGCATGGCACCGTCCAAAGCCAATCCATCGGGGTTTACCGACCTTAACGTCATCGAGGCGGGTTGGGCGGCGCGCGGGATTGAGCTGCGGTTCCGGCGATGAAGTAGCTTCGCGGCGCTCCGGACGATTGGAACCACGGATGTTTCCGGATCGTGCAAGGCGCGGCATCGGCGGCCTGACAAACCGGGCGGGTAGGTCGGGATTGCCCATTCACCACCGGCTGACGACGACGAACCCCTGCAGCGCCACGATCGCGAGCCACGCCAGCAGCAGCGTGAAACAGCGCTTGCGAGGGAAATCCAGCAGCAGGGCCACTTCTGTGATGTCGCCGGCACGCGTCAGTCCGGCGAACGAATTGACCAGAATGAGCGCCCACGCCAGCAGGTAGGCGGTGGCACTGAGGGAAGCGCGGGCCGGCAAAATCGCGTCAGATCCGCCTCGCTGTGGTGACATCTAGCAAGGCAGTTGTGGTGCTGCCCAGCGGCGCACGTCGCCTGGACAGCGAGCGCGCTGTCATGTGACGGTGAGACTTTACAATTGCCGAGGCACGCCATGTTGTTCGACTTTGCCGCCACCGACTCGCGCGAAATCTACAAGCTGCTCGTCGCCACGATCGGGCCCCGCCCGATCGCGTGGGTGACGACGCAGGACGTCGACGGCACGATCAATGCCGCACCGTTCTCCTTCTTTAACGCCATGTCCGGCGATCCGCCGGTCGTGGCGTTCGGCATCGGCGGGCGGGCGCCGGGCGACTACAAGGACACCGGCGGCAATATTCGCCGCACCGGGCAGTTCGTGGTGAACCTGTGCAGCTACGAACTTGCCGAACCGATGAACGTGACGGCCATCGATTTCCCCAAGGATGTCGATGAGCTGAGGGAAGCCGGGCTGACCACGGCTCCGTCGCTGCACGTGAAGCCACCGCGCATCGCCGAGGCGCCGGTGGCGATGGAGTGCGAACGCTTAGTGATTGTCGACGTCGGCATCGATCGTGCGGTGATCCTCGGCAAGGTGTTGGCGATGTACGTCCGTGACGATTGCGTGCTGGACAAGGACCGCCACTACATCGACACGCCGAAGCTCGACCTGATCGGCCGTATGCACGGCGCGGGTTGGTATTCCCGCGTCACTGACCGGTTCGAACTGCCCCGCATCAGCGTTGAGGAATGGGCGGCCCGGAAGTCGGCGAAGGCGGCCGAATAGCGCCTGCCGCCGACGGTAGCGCTGGTCGCCATTCGCGTGCGCGGCCGGCCGTGGCCCGTTGCGAAAGCCTTGGCGCGCTCAGCAGGCGGTGCGTGTGCTGCGTGGCCGGCGTCCACGCCCGGCGCGTAGCTGTGCCGCCCGGTCGTCGAGCCGTTGGCGGAGGCGCGCCACCGCCTCCCCGGTCACGGCGAGCGGCGCGTAACCCTGGGCTTCCTGAATAAGATTGCTGCGTGACGCGTCCGGGCCGAACACGGGATGCAACTGCAGCACCGCTCCGGCATTCGCGAAGGCGGCACGGTCGCCGGTGTCGAGATAGCTTTCGACCGGCAGGCCCTCGGCCAGCACGACATCGTGGCGGTCTAGTTCGACATGGTAGTAGGTCACCGTGGCGACCCGCCGGCGGGCAATGGTCGCACGGTTTACCAGCACCCGCACAGGAAGCAGTCGGTCTTCGAAATAGATCCCATGGTCCGGCGACAGCAGCAACGGCCGGTTGGGCATGTCGGGCCCGAAGGCATGCGCAGCGATGCGGATCGGCCAGACTTGCTCCGGTGCGGGATGGGTTCTGCAGTCAATGCTGCGGTAACCGATCCAGCGGACAGGCCGCAGTGAGCCGGAGATGGTGCGGACAAGGTCGCCTTTACGCAGCGTCTCGACCCGCCGTGGACCCGCGACGGTTTCAAGATGCGTACCGGCAGCGAAACAGGCGACCGGCGGGTCGGTTGGCGTTTCGCCGCCGCCCGGCGGCAGCGGTTGGCCCAGCAGCGCAATGGCGGTGTCCGAACCGAGGCTGACGATCTGCAGATCGGACAAGGCGAATGTGCCGTCCAGCGCCAGTGAGAACTGCTCGGCGCCGGATTGCAGGATCAGGTTGCCGCCGTCGTAGCCGAGCGGCGTGGCATCCATTCCGTCCAGCACGATGGCATCGTTCGCGCCGAAGCCTTCAATGACCGACGCCACCACCTGCGGGGCACGCAGCGTCAGCGTGCCGGCCCCGAGGAAGGCAATCGTCTGCGCGGCGTCGCTTCCCGCTTCAAGCGTCAGTTGCCCGCCGCCAGCGATCTCGATCCGTCCACTCCCATGGACGTCGGCGCTGATATCAATCGTGCCGCCTTGCTGGGCTGACGGATCCAGCGCGGCGATCAGGCCATTATTGGTAAAGTTCGTGGTGGCCGCTACCTCGATGTGCCCGGCGCCGAAGGCCTGCCCGGTCGCAATGGTGCCGCCGAGGTCATTAACGAATGTAGTGCTCAGGACGCGCAGCCACGTGTCGCTCGGGTGCCATAAATGCGACGGCAGTTGCCCTTGACCGGGGCTCTTGTCGACCACCGCCAGAAGCCCCGCATTCAAAAACGCGGTGGTTTCAATGTTAATGTGATTCCACCCCGTCGACGACAAGTGGCTGTTTGTCGAAGCAGCCTCAACGGTTCCCAGATTGAGCACGCTGCCTGGGCCAGTGATGGCCAAGCCGTGACTCTCCATCCAGCCTGTTGGCACGGACCACAGCACGCCGGAGCCCAGCGTCAGTGTTCCGGCGACCAAGGCCGTGCCTGACACGCCAAATGCCATGGCATCGACTGCTTCGTCGTTGCCGAACACAAGTTTAACGTCGTTAAACCAGTTCAGAGCGGCGACACCACCGCCTAGGTCGACGCCGGTTAGCCCGTTCAGGATGGTGACCGAATCCAGGCCCTGGAGCGCGCCTAAGCCTTGGTAAGTGCCGCCAATCGCGACGCCATCAAGGGCGGGCAGCGGCGTGAGACCAAACCCGGATACATCCACGATGCCGCCTTGGACGGTCCCGTCCACGTGGAGACTTGGGCCGCCCGTCCGCAGCAATTGCCCGGTGTTGTCGACCGTGCCGGCTACAAGGATCTGTCCGGACCCGCCTATCTGTTGCAGCAAGCCGGTGCTGACAGAGCCTGACAGCTCAAGCCACCCATCATCCATGATGGTTCCGGCATCGGTCTGGATGCTGCCGCTGATCGACAGGGTTCCCGTGTTGTCAATCGTACCGGCATTTGTCAGGTCGCCGATACGCAACGTGCCGGCGTTAGCCACCGATCCGGCCAGAATAGCGACGCTGTGCGCGACGTTCAGGGCACTGGTGCCGTCCACCTGCAGGCTGCCGCCATCAACGACCAGGTCGCCGATGGTCGCGCTGCTGTCGATCTCAGCCGGACTGGCGCTAGGGACGATGACAATGAGATCGTCCGGACCTGGAGGCTGCGCGGGCGACCAGTTGATGTCCGAACTCCAGAGGCTGGACAGGCCGGGATTCCAAGTCAGCGTCGCCATTGTATTCAAGCTCTCAACTGGCGGGATATTACCACAAGTTGTGCTTCCGCTCCAGAATCTCTGGAAGAGGCGACATGTTCTTCATGGATGCATACATCGGTATGCAGATCCGTTCTCTTGCTCGCCCTTTCGTTGATCAACCGGCGCGGTGGCGAAATTGCCGCACTTGCGGTTTGGCCTCAGCAATCTCTCACAAAATTAACCCCCTATCGGCCTGATTTCGTCACAATTCGTGGCCAAAGCTTGGCGTGGGCAGAGGCTATCCTGCCTACGGATTTGATACGGGGGATGGTGAGACCGATGTGCACGACGACGATCAGCACCCTGAACTTGACCACGATGCTGCAGGACCCTTTGATCAAGCTGGTCATGCGCAGCGACAACGTCTCGGAGCAGGACTACTCGGCCATGCTATACCGCGTGCAGAAATCCCTGCTTGCCCGCAACGCCGAGATCAGCCGCTGCCAGCTTGAGGGCCGCGCCGGGGCGCAGGCTTGAAGACGGAGCGGCCGGTGGTGAGGGAGTGACGTCCGGCGAGTTGCCAAAAACCTTGCGGGGAGGATGATACAGACACTCCTGCGGCGCGGTTCGCACTTCCGCGCGCTGCTATGCTTCCGCTAACAGCGCGCTTGGCCGCGGAGACGCCGTCGCCGTGCGGGAGGGTGCTTGCGATTTGAGCCTGCACGCTCTGGCGGTCACGCGCCTTCCAGCGACTCCCGCAGCATCTCCAGTTCCAGCCACTGCTCCTCGGCGGCCGCCAGCGCCGCCTGGGCCGCTTCCAGCGCCTTGGTCGCTTCGGTGAACCGTGACGGCTGCCGCGCATACAGGTCCGGATCGGCGAGAACCGTGTTCAGGCGCCCAATGTCCTTTTCCAGTGCCTCCATCCGCGCCGGAAGCGTCTCCAGCGCATGCTTGTCCTTGAAGCTGAGCTTCCGAGCGGCTGTCCTCGGCGGCGAGGTTGCTACCGTGCTCGTCGTACCTGGCGTCTTCGGCCGCTCCACCGGTGCTGCCGCCACCGCTGCTCCCCGCTGCGCCAACATGTCGGAATAGCCGCCTGCATACTCGGTCCAGCGTCCGTCACCTTCGGTAGCCATGACCGATGTCACCACGCGATCCAGGAAATCGCGATCATGGCTGACCAGCAGCACTGTGCCGGCGTAGTCCGCTAGCCGCTCCTGCAGCAGTTCCAGCGTCTCCAGATCAAGGTCGTTGGTCGGTTCGTCCAGGATCAGCAGGTTGGACGGCGTGGCGAAGGCCAACGCCAGGGTCAGCCGTCCGCGCTCGCCGCCCGATAGCACGCCAACCGGGGTGTTGGCCTGCTCCGGCGCGAACAGAAATTCCTTCATGTAGCCGATGACGTGCTGCTTGCGGCCGCCGACATCGACGGTATCGCCCTTGCCGCCGGTCAGGGTGCGGCTCAACGTCTCGGCCGGGTCCAGCGTCTCCCGCCGCTGATCCAGTGTGATGCGCGCGAGGTTTGTGCCCAGGCGGATTTCGCCACTGTCCGGCATCAGGTCGCCGGTCAGCAGGTTCAGCAGCGTGGTCTTACCGGCGCCGTTGCGCCCAACGATGCCGACCCTGTCGCCGCGCATGATGCGCGTCGAGACGTCGCGCACCACGGCGCGATCGCCGAAGGACTTGCTGACATGGTCTGCCACGATCACCAGGCGGCCGGACAGGTCCGCCTCGGCCGCTTCCAGCTTCACCCGGCCGAGCGCGCCGCGCTGCTCCTTGTGCTTCTTGCGCAGCGCATGCAGGTCGGCGAGGCGCTTCTGGTTGCGCTTGCGCCGCGCGGTGACACCGTAGCGGAGCCAGTCCTCCTCCATGACGATCTTGCGGCCGAGCTTGTGGCGTTCGAGCTCTTCCTGCTCCAAGACCTGGTCGCGCCAAGGCTCGAAATGCGCGAAGCCCTGGTCGAGTACGCGCGTAATGCCACGGTCGAGCCAGACGGTCGTGCGCGACAGCCGCTCCAGCAGGCGGCGATCGTGGCTGATCAGTACGAGGCCGGATTTCAGGCGCGCGAGTTCCGATTCCAGCCACTCGATGCCAGGCAGGTCCAGGTGGTTGGTGGGTTCGTCCAGCAGCAGGATATCCGGCTCCGGCGCAAGCACGCGGGCCAGCGCGGTGCGGCGGGCCTCACCTCCGGACAGGCGCTGCGGATCCTCGGCGCCGGTCAGGCCAAGCTGCTCCAGCAGATAGACGGCCCGATAATGATCAGCGGCAGCCGCGGCGTGGCCAAATCCGGCTTCGACGTAGGCGAGGGTGGTGCTGTAGCCGCCAAAGTCCGGCTCCTGCGGCAGGTACTGGATCGTGGCGCCGGGCTGGGCGAAGCGGCGGCCGGCGTCGGATTGCATCAGTCCTGCGGCGATTTTCAGCAGGGTGGATTTGCCGGAGCCATTGCGTCCCACCAGGCACATGCGGTCGCCGGCGGAAACGGACAGATCGGCGCCGGCCAGCAGCGGCGTGGTGCCGAACGTGAGGGCGATGTCCTGGAGAGTCAGCAGGGGTGGGGGCATGACGGCGGGATATAGGCGGTTTCACGGCGGGGAGACAGGCGCGCGGTGCATACGGCGCTATGGTTCGCGGGTAGACCCGCGCTCTGACTGGTGGCGGACGGCCAGGATAAACACGGCGTCGATCGGCGGGACATAGCGATACAGCGCCAGATAACCATGTGCGCCACGGCCGATCACCAGTTCATGTTTGCCGGCGCCGGCTGGCCGGCCGATCAGGGGGCTATGCGTCAGGACCTGGATTGCGGCTGTGATTTCCCCGATGCGCACCGCCGAATCGGGCACCTCCTAGCGGTCCAGATGCACGAGGATTTGGTCGAAGACGTTAAGAACCCTGAAGCCCGTTCGATCCGCACCAAACGCGGGTTAATCCCTGAGCAGGCGAGGCAGTGGCCGCGGCGGCTGCTGCCCATTATACCCGCGCCTTCAGGTCGTCTTTGAGACGAACCTTATGGTCTCCCAGCGCATAATTCCTCCAGTCGCTGCGGCGGCTGATGCCACAAACGCGCTACCGCCCGAAGCGCATGTCCTCGGGCACGGCTTGTGAATTACAGGGAGCCCGCGCGAGGTTGCGTGTCCCAAATCGTGCCGACGCGAAACGGAACGGGCTTGCTTAAGCGTATCCAGCTTTTCGCGGGCTGCGTCAGCCAGAAACCGTGAGCGGTTGTGGGTGACGCGATCAATGGCCTCTACCAGATCGGCGGGTAATGACACGTTGACGCGAACCGCGGGTCGTCGGACCGCTACGTCGATCAGCACCGCCACCGCGTCCCGGTGGTCCGCGTCGGCCATGATTTGGTCAAGGCGGGACGGAGCCGGGACCGGCTCACCGTCGTCCATCATGCCCTCGACATGGAACTGCAACGCCCCGACTGCCATTCGGCGGGCGTCCTCCAGCGTTTCCCCCGCCGTGATGCAACCAGGGAAATCAGGAAAGTCGACGCCGTAGTCGCTGTCGGGCTGTTTGCGCAGGAGTGCAACGTACGTGGTCATGAGAGGCTTCTCAGCGTCGGTCCGGCCTGCTTCTCAATACTCCTCAGCGTCCCGGGCGGAACATCGCGCTTTGGATGTGGCACAGTCACGCGCCCCGGCCGTATCGGGTGCTTGAACTCGTGGTGGCCGCCCCTGGTCCCAATGAGTTCCCAGCCGGCCACTTGCAGGGCGCGGACGATGTCCCGGCTGTCCATGCGGGCCAGAGATAGGAAGCCGTGCCCGGTGTGTAAGTGTGTGTAGGTGTTTGCGGATGTCGCGCCCTCCCCAAATGCCGTTCATTGAGTCATACATGCCCCACCACACGCCGCATCGAGGCAACGCCATGATCCGCCAGCCCGACCCCAAGCCGGATGTCCTTGCCCGCCGCGACGCCATCGTCGCCGGCCTGCGCGCGCTGCTGCCGGCCGAGGACGCGGTCATCGCCGAACCCATTCGCCTGAAGCCGTATGAGACCGACGGGCTGTCCGCCTACCGCCAGGTGCCGCTCGCCGTCGTCCTGCCGGACACGACCGAACAGGTCGCCGCCATCCTGGCATTTTGTTACCGCAATGGTGTGCGGGTGATCCCACGCGGTGCCGGCACCTCGCTCTCGGGCGGCGCCCTGCCGCTGGAAGATGCGGTGGTCGTCGGCATGATGCGGATGAACCAGATCCTCGACGTCGACTACGCCGACCGCTGCGCCGTGGTGCAGGCCGGCGTGACCAATATCGGCATCACCAACGCTGTCGCCGCCGATGGTTTCTTCTACGCACCCGACCCGTCCAGCCAGCTCGCTTGCATGATCGGCGGCAATGTCGGCATGAATTCCGGCGGCGCGCACTGCCTGAAATACGGCGTTACCGCCAATAACCTGCTCGGCCTGAAGATCGTCACCATCCAGGGTGAGATCATCGACATTGGCGGCGCCCATCTGGACGCCGCCGGCTACGACTGGCTCGGCCTGCTCACCGGCGCGGAAGGCCAGCTTGCCATCGTTACGGAGGTTACCGTCCGCCTGCTGCGTGCGCCGGAGGGTGCGCGCGCCATGCTGGCCGCCTTCAAATCGAATGAGATTGCCGGCGGCTGCGTCGACGCCATCATTTCGTCAGGCATCATCCCGGTGGCGCTGGAGTTCATGGACAGGCCGGCAATCCACGCCTGCGAGGCCTTCGCCCATGCCGGTTACCCGCTGGATGCCGAGGCGATGCTGATCATCGAGGTTGAAGGCAGCCCGGCGGAACAGGATGACTTGCTGGCCAAGATCTCCGACATCTGCAACCGCTTCGATCCGATTAGCCTGAAGGTCAGCCAATCCGAGGAAGAGTCGCTCGCGATCTGGAAAGGCCGCAAGGGTGCGTTCGGCGCCATCGGCCGCATCAGCCCCGACTATCTGTGCATGGACGGCACTATACCAACGAGCCAGTTGCCGCTCGTTCTGCGCCGCATCCAGGAAATGTCGGACAGCTACGGTCTGAAAGTCGCCAACATCTTCCATGCCGGCGACGGCAATTTGCACCCGCTGATCATGTTCGATGCCAACGACCCGGCCAGCTTCCACGCAGCCGAACGATTTGGCGCCGACATCCTGACGCTGTGCGTCGAGGTCGGCGGCTGCCTGACCGGCGAACACGGCGTGGGCGTGGAAAAGCGCGACCTGATGACGGTGCAGTTCACCCAGCAGGAACTCGACCAGCAGCGCCGTATCAAGTCGGCGTTTGACCCGGACTGGTTGCTGAACCCGAGTAAGGTGTTCCCACTGCAGGCGGAGACGGGAACGCAGGCTGGGCTGAAGCACGCGGCATGAATCATCCGCCTGCCTCCGCCGCCGAGGAAGAGATTGCCGGCACTATCCGCGCCGCCGCGGCGGCGAAGGAGCCGCTGCTGGTCCAGGGCAATGCGACCAAGTCCGGCATGCTGCGCCCGGTGCAGGCGGCGCGCACAGTCTCCACCGCCGGCTTGTCGGGCATCACGCTGTACGCACCCAAGGAACTGATCCTGACCGCTCGCGCCGGCACGCCGCTGGCCGAAATAGAGGCGGCTGTCGCCGAAGCCGGCCAGCACCTGATCGCAGAACCGCCAGATCTTTCCGACCTGCTCGGCACCGCCGGGAAGCCACAGACCCTGGGTGGCGTCGTTGCCACCAACCTGTCCGGTCCCCGCCGCGTCGCCTGGGGCGCCATGCGCGATCATGTGCTGGGTGTCCGCGCGGTAACGGGTCGCGCGGAAATTATCCGCTCCGGCGGACGGGTGCTGAAGAACGTTACCGGTCTGGACCTGTGCAAGTTGCTGACCGGCAGCCACGGCACGCTGGGCGTCATCACCGAGATCACGTTGAAGGTGCTGCCGGCGCCGCCGGGCACAGGCACGCTGGCGCTGCCGGGCCTCGACGCCGAGGCTGGTGTGCGCGTGCTGGCTGCCGCGCTGGGCTCACCGTTCAGCGTCTCGGCTGCCGCCTGGGTGCCGCCGGAGGGAACCGCCCGCGTGCCCGGCCTGGACGGTCTCGCCGGTGGCACCGCGTTAATTCGCATCGAAGATTTTCCAAGCTCCGTCGATTACCGCCTCGGCCGCTTGCGGGACGGGTTTGGGCTTGCCGGCGTGCGTCTGCTGGATTCCGTCGAGTCGCGGGCGGCCTGGCGAGCCGTGCGCGATGCCGCGCCGCTGGCGCCGCGGCCCGAGGATGCCGTGTGGCGCGTCTCGGTCCGCCCCTCCGCCGGTCCGGGCGTGCTGGCCGCCGTTGCGCCGCATGGCGTCAGCGGGTTCCTTGACTGGGGCGGTGGCCTGGTCTGGCTGGCAGGTCCTGCCGACGCCGCCACGCATCAGGTGGTGGAAGCGGCCGCGGGGGCCAGCCGCGGCACCTGGACCCTGCTGCGTGCGCCCGACACGCTACGCGGCGCTGTCCGTGTCGTGCCGGATGAGGCACCGGCGTTGGCACGCATCACCCGCGAGGTGAAGGCTGCGCTGGACCCGGCTGGGATTCTCAACCCGGGCCGAATTTTTGCTGGACTGTAGGTTATGTTCTTCATTCCCACCTGGATCACCAACCTCCTGTTCCTGTTTTCCTTCTACCTGTCTCTCTTCCAGCACGTGCGCATGCGCGAGATGAAGCCGACCTTCAACCTGCAGTTCTTCATGGCGGTGTTTTCGCTGCTGATGGTCCTGGTCGTGCTGTTCGAAAACCGGCGTGCCCCGTGGCTGTCGTTGGCATTTCTGGCAATCGCGGTGACTTGCCTGGGCGTTCTGTATAGCCAGATGAAATACCTGCCGCCGAAAAAGCGGTACGACTGACGGAGCCCATGCAGACCAATTTCACCACTGAGCAGCTGCGCGATCCTGATATTGCCGTGTGCAATCACGAACTGCGCAGTTGCGTCCATTGCGGCTTCTGCACAGCCACCTGTCCCACCTTTCTGCTGCTGGGTGACGAACTCGACAGCCCGCGCGGGCGCATCTACCTGATCAAGGACATGCTGGAGAACGGGCGTCCGGCGACCGCCGAGGTCGCACGCCATGTCGACCGCTGTCTCTCATGCCTATCCTGTATGACGACGTGCCCTTCGGGCGTGAACTACATGCATCTGGTCGATCACGCTCGCACCTATATCGAACAGACCTATGACCGGCCGCCGGCCGAACGCGCGTTACGCTCACTGCTTGGCTGGCTGCTGCCGCGGCCGGCACTGTTCCGGACCGCGCTAACCGCCGCCCGCTTTGCCCGCCCGCTGGCTGGCCTGATCCCGGGACAGTCCACGCTCGCCAAACGGCTGCGGGCGATGCTGTCCCTGGCGCCAACCAGCCTGCCGCCGTCCAGTCCGATGCAGGCGCCACAGACCCACCAACCGCAGGGTGAACGCAAGGCGCGCGTCCTGCTGCTGGCCGGCTGTGCGCAGCAAGTGCTGATGCCGCGGATCAACGAAGCGACGATTCGCCTGCTCACGCGTCTCGGCGTTGAGGTGGTGATTGCCCGTGACAGCGGCTGCTGCGGCGCGCTGAACCACCATATGGGGCAGCATGACCGGGCGATGGCGCTGGTCAAGGCGAACGTCGCCGCCTGGAGCCGCGAGATCGAGGGTGCTGGTGTCGATGCCATCATTATCAACGCCTCGGGCTGTGGCACGACGGTAAAGGACTACGGCTTCATGCTGCGCACGGCGCCCGATGCCGAACGCGGCCGGGCTGAGACGATTGCCGGACTCACCCAGGACATCACCGAGTTCCTGGCCAGGTTCGGCTATGCGCCGACGCAGCCGGAACCCGGGCTGACCGTGGCGTACCATGCCGCCTGCAGCCTGCAGCATGGGCAGAAGGTAACGGTCGAACCGAAAGGCCTGCTGCGGAAAGCCGGCTTTCGCGTTGTCGAACCCCGTGAGCCGCATATCTGCTGCGGTTCTGCCGGCACCTACAACATGCTGCAGCCGGAGCTTTCCGGCCGGCTGCGCGAACGCAAGCTGGGCAACCTGAAGGCGACGAAGCCCGACCTGATCGCCGCCGGCAACATCGGCTGCATCACGCAACTGGACCGTGATGTCGTACCGGTTGTCCATACCGTGGAATTGCTCGACTGGATGGCCGGCGGTCCTCGCCCGCCTGGCATCTGAGATGGCCAAACCAGGCCGCCTGACCGCCATGGCCGCCGCGCTGCTCTGCGCTGCCGGCGTGGCCTGGGCGCAGCCCGCCTCTGACAAGCAGGCCAACATCGACAAGATGCTGGACGCGCTGAAGTCGGCGCCGGATGAGCGGGTGGCCGCAATGCTGGAGGAGCAGGTGCAGCAGGCCTGGCTACAAGCGGGCACCCCGGCGGTAACCTTGCTGATGAGCCAGGGATTGCGGCTGCTGCAGGCCGGTCAGAACGACAATGCCGTGGAGTCGTTTACCGACGCGATCACGCTGTCGCCCGAACTGGCCGAGGCGTGGCATCAGCGGGCGATTGCGCGCTATCGGGCCGGTGACACGGCGGGCGCACTGCAGGATCTGCAGGAAACGCTTCGCCGGGAGCCGCGAAATTTTGCTGCCTTTCGTATGCTGTCGACGATCGCATCGGCGCGGGACGACTGGAAAAGTGCCTATGCCGCCTGGCAGAAGGTGATCGAGCTCGATCCCAAGACCCCGGGTGGCGACGCACGCTTGAAGGAGCTCAAGCGTAAGGCGGTGGGCGAGGAGACCTGACGCTTTCCGTCAGAGCAAGAATAGCCGAAACGTCCGGCGGAAAGACTCAGGTGACGCGCTGGAACAGGGTTGCAGCGCGCCCAGCGGTCAGTAGGACAGGTCTTGGCCGATGAGGTCCGCCGGACTGGTGACCGCGGCGGGTTCCTGTGGGGCGGCCACGGTGGATGGGACCGGGTCAGGCCTATCGGGTCGAGCCTCAGGCCGGGATTTACGCGGCATCATCGACAGCAGCCCGGCACGCAGGTTGCTGACCGCTCGTTCCGCCTCCCGTACATGGTTGGACAGGTGCTCGTAGCCGGATGTGTCCAGTTGTCCGCCTAGCACCGTTTCGCCGATATGGGCGATGGTGGCGAGGCTTTCTGTCGCGAGTTGGACAGCAGCCTGGAAGGTGCTTTGCTGGGGCGTGCGGCTTGGCATGGGTCGTGGAACTGCAACAAAGGCCGTATTGCTCAGCAGATAGTCGCACAGGCGCGGGTCCGGGACTTCGGCAATCAGACGGCTGACCTCCTCCGCCTTGAAATGCGTGCGGCCAATGACGCGGGCGTGGAAACTTGCGTATTCCATGCCGACCGCCGCGGCGACGTCGCGGATGGCGCGTCGCTTTTCGGTGACCAGGATTCTGTAAACAAGGCGGGAGAACTCATCACCCCGCGCCGGTCGCAGTTGCATCGCACGTCCTCCCTCCTCTCAGAGGGAGAATGCCGCCGCCGAAAGGCTGCGCCGTGATCTGGATCAATTACTCGTATACAACCGATCCTAATGTTGAGGGCACCCGAATCACGACGGGCTGTCCGCCAGGACAGCCCGTCGGGCTTTGTTTCAGGCGTGCGCGGGGCGCCGCCCACGGCGTTTCACAGTGCCAAGTCCGAGCAGTCCCAGACCAAGCACCGCCAGTGTCGCGGGTTCGGGACAGGCGACAGGGTCGGTGCAGACCGGCGGAAGGACAGTGCCGGCCAGTATGCTGACATCAAAGGCCGTGGCGAGCACGCCGGTCCAATACTCGTATCCGGTCCAACTGCCGTCTGCATTCTGGTGGGTCACCAGCCATTCGTTGAAGTCCTGCCACCAGTTGCAGACGGTCGGTGCAACGAGGTCGCCGCCGCAGGACGCGTTCAGCAGGTTGGTGATGGTGGTTGTATCAGTCAGCCCGATCTCCAGTTCCAGCCCCTTGAACAAGGCCCACATGGCGTAGGGCTGGCCGAAATTGCCGTACCACAGGCTATTGGCGCTCTCTGGCCAGTGTTGATTCAGCCACTCAAGAGCCGCTTTGACAGCCGGCGTGTTGCTGCCATTGCCAACGAAGGCGTGACCGATCAACAGGCTTCCTGTGTCAGAGTGTTCACATAGATATCCCGGCGTGTAACAGCCCGCGCCGCTTGGGCTTTGAATTGTCGGTAGCCAGTAATTCTTCAGTTCGTCCTTGACGAATTGTGGCGTCGACGCACCCAAGGATTGGTCGTACAGCATGGAAATGACGGCCCATTGGGTCGTTGAGCCATCGGCGTCGCCAGAGGACGCCTGCGATGGGAAATAACGCCAGCCGCCGCGTGCGCCACTATAGACCTGATTGTTCTGCGTCGCCTGGCTGCCGGCAAACTCGTTGGTAATGCCTTGTGCGATGTCGCGCCACGTCTTGCCGGCCAGCGGACCGGTTGCCGTTGCAACGGCGGTCGGATTGCTAGCGGCATACTGACCGATCGCAGTCGCGACCAGTCCCGTCGTATAGGTGGCTTCACCGCTCCCGTACCAGGAAATCCCGGTACAGGTGCCGCTGCCGCATGGATTCTTACCATCGGTCCTGACGCCGACTGTCTCCGTGCTGGCTTGGCCCAGCAGGTAACTCATTCCCTTGTCGACGGCGGATTGATAGGACGCCGCGTTAGCGCCCCAGAACGACTTTTGGCTCAGGAACGCACTCACTGTCGCGGCGGTGGCGGCGTCGGTGTAGATTCCAAATGTGGTGTCAGGCCAGTTGCCGGCCGCTCCCTGCTGCGCGTAGAGATTCGCCAATCCCTTTTCGATAGCGAGATCAATTTCGGCTGGACTGGCCGCCCTCGCGTCGGAAAGCGCTGATACCGCTGAGATGAGAAAAGCCGCTCCGGCCAACAAGAGAGTCTTCTTGCTTCGTGTATGCATTATCTTACTCCTCGTGTGGCATACACAGGCTTGGCTGCAAGATCCGTGCCATTGAGACAGAATAGAAAAGACTGATAATACAATAGCTTAAAGCCAGCCCTACTACTGTTGTAAGGTCGGGCCGTGGTTACTTTCGCAATTGACACCTTCCAATTTTGATATAGCGCCTGCTAAGTATCTGATTTCAATCCGGAACAGTGGGTCTGCTAAAATTCCGGCAAGCGCCGGTATGTGTAAAGAATAGCGACACATCCTTTTACAAATTACTTACTCAGGCTTGACATTCTACGCGTCACGCGCCCGCGTGGACCGGGCCGACCTTCGCGAGGCTCAGCCGGGCCATAACGGGCATTGGCAACTCTTGCACAGTGGCGCCTTAGACTCGACGTCGAACCGCCAGCGTCAGGCGGTCGCGCGATAATGCTTCATTCCTCTGTCACAGCGGCAATACGCGCCAGAGCCTCGGCGCGGCCGAGTGCGGCAAGTGTTGCATCGATGCCGGGGCTGACCGTGCCGCCGGTCAGCGCAACCCGCAGCGGCTGCGCGACCTGACCCAGTTTCCGGCCAGTCCGTTCCGCGAAGGCGCGCAGCGCCGCATCGATGCCCGCCGCCGAAAACTCAGCGTCGGAAAGACTGGTTGCAACCTCGCGCAGCATGGCCTTCGCGTCCGCTGTCAGGAGCGCCACTGCCTTGGCATCCATGGGAAGGGGAGGGTGCCGGGCGAGGAACGCAGCGGACTGCGAAAGTTCAACCAGCGTCTTCGCCCGCTCCTTCAGCGCCGGCATCAACGCGCGGATGCGGGCGCGGGTGACTGCGTCGAGAACCAGGTGGGGCACGCCCTGCAGGCGTTGCATTGTCTCCTCGGTCAGACGGTCGTCATCTGCCTGACGAATGTAGATACCATTCAGGTTGGTCAGTTTGGCGTAGTCCATGCGTGACGGGCCGCGATTGATATCGGCGACGTCGAACAGGTCGATCGCCTGCTCCCGGCTGATCACTTCCAGGTCGCCGTGCGACCAGCCAAGCCGCAGCAGGTAGTTGCACAGCGCCTCCGGGAGGTAACCCTGTTCCCGGAACTCCAGCACGAACTGGGCGCCGTGGCGCTTTGAAAGTTTCGCGCCATCAGGGCCGTGGATCAGCGGGATATGAGCGAAGCGCGGCTTCTCCCAGCCCAGCGCCTCATAGATCTGAATCTGCCGGAATGTGTTGGTCAGGTGGTCGTCGCCGCGGATCACGTGAGTGATCTGCATGTCATGGTCATCGACCACGACGGAGTGGTTGTAGATCGGCGTGCCGTCGCTGCGCAGGATGATCATGTCGTCCAGTTCGCTGTTGGCGACGCGCACCGTCCCCTGAACGAGGTCCTCCAGTACCGTCTCGCCCTCGCGCCGCGTCTTCAGGCGGATCACCGGCTTCACACCCGGCGGGGCCTCGGCTGGGTCCCGGTCACGCCAGCGTCCGTCATAGCGCCACACCCTGCCTTCGGCGCGGGCCTGCTCGCGCTCTCGGTTCAGGTCCTCCGGCGTGGCGAAACAATAATAGGCGGCGCCTGCCGCCAGCAGGTCGCGCGCGACTTCCGCATGCCGCGCCATTCGCGTGGATTGGAAGACGGTCTGGCCGTCCCGTGCCAGGCCCAACCAGTCGAGGCTTTCAATGATGCCCTGGGTGGCTTCCTGCGTGCTGCGCTCGCGATCCGTGTCCTCGATACGGAGCAGGAATTCGCCCCCGTGGTGGCGGCTGTAGAGATAGTTAAACAGGGCAGTGCGCACACCGCCAATATGCAACGGGCCGGTCGGGCTTGGGGCGAAGCGGGTACGGACGGTCATGATGCAGCATCTAGCGCATGAGAGAGCCGAGCGGAACGCGGTCCGCGCGTGAATTCCGTGCGCGTGACGCATGTCTTGTGCCGGGACGCCACCCTGTTCACCGTTTGGTGACACTTGCAGCCCTAGGCTCACCGACATGCCTTGGGCCCTGACGGAGCGGCTGACTGACTGGCTGGAGTCGGAACGGCCACAGCTCGTGCTCTGGCTGCCGGTGTTCATGGCGGTTGGCGTTGCCAGCTATTATGCGCTGCGTTTCGAGCCGCCGGCCTGGATCGGGTTCAGTTGCACATTGATTCTTCTGGTTGCGTGGCTGCTCGTTGCGAGAAGGCGCGCGGGAGATCGTTGCACGGCGGCACGCTTGGTGCTGGCGCCGCTGGCCGCTGTCGCGGTCGGCTTCAGTTCGGCGCAATGGGCGACCGCCTGGGCGCTGCCGCAGGATGCCGAATTGCCGGCGCGTGCTGTCATCGTCGACGGTACGGTTGCCGCGGTTGAGCCGTTGCCGGAAGGCCGGCGGATTACGGTGCAGCGGGCCCGTCTCGATGACCTGTCCTCGCCACTGGCCAGAGCCGTTCGCATCCGGCTGAAGCGTGGCGATGAGGCGCCACTCACGACCGGCGACCGCATCCGCGTGCGTGCCCTCCTGCGACCGCCCGCGCCTCCGGCCTTTCCCGGCGCCTGGGACTTCCAGCGCGCGGCCTGGTTCACCGGTCTTGGCGCTTCAGGTTACGCATTGGCGCAGGTTGAGGTGACAGCGCGTGCGACAACGCCATTGGCAGAGCGCCTCGTCGCGTCCCTGCGCGAGACCATCACCCAGAGAATCCTGGCCGTCGTGCCGGGCGCTGCCGGCGGTATCTCCGTCAGTTTCATGACCGGATTGGCGCTGGCGATCCCGGCTGCCGATTATGCGGCATTCAAGGACTCCGGTCTGATGCACCTGTTGTCGGTGTCCGGATTTCATATCGCCGTGGTAATCGGCTTCGGCCTGGCCATTGCCCGTTTCGGTTTGGCGCTCAGCGAGCATGCCAGCCTGTTCTGGCCTGCCAAACGTCTGGCGGCACTGTGCGGCTTGCTGGCTGGGGCTGCTTACACCGTGTTGGTCGGCCTGCAGGTACCGATCATCCGGTCTTTCGCCATGGCGAGTCTCGTTACGATATCGATCTTTGCCGATCGGCGGGTGATCTCGACCCGCAGCCTCGCTTTGGCAGCCGTCGTGGTGCTGCTGCTGATGCCTTGGGAACTGACCGGCGTCTCGTTGCAAATGAGTTTTTCCGCCGTGCTCGCCCTGGTGGCGGGGTATGAGGCATTACGTCCGTGGCTGCATCGCCTCAATGGCCGCGGCTGGGTGCGGCGTGGCCTGGCGGCGACCGCGGCGCTGACGCTGAGCAGCCTGCTCGCTGGCACAGCCTCCGCTCCCTACAGCGCCTACCAGTTCGGGCACGTGCAGGTTTACTTTGTCCTGGCCAACATGGTTGCCGTCCCGCTGACCGGCATCTGGGTGATGCCGGCAGGATTCGTCGGACTGGCGCTGATGCCGCTGCACCTGGAGTGGCTGGCTCTTGTGCCGATGGGGTGGGGAGCGGAGGTCATCCTATGGATCGCCCGGAAGACCGCGCAACTGCCATATGCCTCGATCAGCGTCCCGCATATGCCGCTTTGGGGCCTGTGCCTGTTTTCAATTGGCCTTGTATGGCTCGGTTTATGGCGCACGCGGATGCGGCTGGCCGGCATTCCAATCATGATCATTGGGCTTCTGTCGACGTTCCTGAACCGGCCGCCGGATCTGCTGGTCTCGGCGGATGCGCGGCTGATCGCGCTGCGTCATGCTGGCATCGTCTATCTGCAGCAGGCGCAGGGCGGCGCCCGCTACACCCGCGAATCCTGGTCGCAGTTCTGGGCCATCGACGCATTCGAACCAATCCCACAGCTTGGCGATGCCGCCAGCGGCGACATCCGCTGTGTTGACGGCGCGTGCCTGCTGCGGCCCTATCCGGACCGGCCGGGCGCGCTACTGGCACGCGGCGCCGCAAAGCCCCCGTTCTGCGCGGACGTGTCGGTCATTGTCTCCGCAGAACCGGCGCGGCGGCTCTGTCCCAAGCCGTGGCCGAGGCTGGTCGATCGGTTCACCGTTTGGCGCGACGGCAGCGCCGCCATCTGGCTGGAGACGCACGGCGCGCGCGTTCTGACCGACCGAGAGGTGCGAGGTGATCGGCCCTGGGTGCCGCCGCCGCCGAGACCCCGAACGCAGGCGCCATCGACGCTGCCGCCGGCCGCGCTCGACCCTGGGATCCTCACACACAGTAGCGGCCCGTCTGGCGGTTCTGCCGCCGGGGAGGGGCGGTCCGACGACGCGTCTCCCGGCGAGTTACAATGAGGCGGCGGAACCCGGAAAATCTGTTCCAACACCAGGACGATCGGACGCCATTGTGCGGTCTGTCGCCGCCGGCCAATCCGGGCGGCGACACGATGAACCAACGATCCGGATATCATGCAATCGATGGCCTGCCGGAGCGCCATCGATGTGCCGGACCGTCCCCTAGCGGGGTCACGCCGACAATCAGTGGGTCGACCGCCCGTGGGCCGTGCTGGCCTCAAAATGATGGCCGAAGCCTATTGCGCAGCAGGCTGCCAGGCCACGGCGTTACGCAGCAGGTCCGTGAACGGAGCCGTCTCCCAGGCGCCGTGGAACGTGGCGGGGGTTCGGTCCGCCGCAGTCGCTGCGCCGCCGCGGACTGCCGGGGTATGGCAATGTCCCAGGGCAAAATACGTGACCGCGCCGCGGCCGAGCGGCCGGGTGTAGCCGAGGACGCGGGTATGGCCGTCCGGCAGCAGGGACGTGTCCCTGCCATACAGCTGTTCGACCACCGGCCAGTCTTCGGCTGAGTCGTACTCGGCCGTCAGGAGGATGCGGGCCGAAGCCGGATCCTGTAGCTCAATGAAATAGGGCTCGTCCTCCATCTGGAACCCGTCAGCGATCCCGCGCGTGATCGGATTTTGCTTGTCGGCAACCCGGACCGAAAAGCGGCAGATGGGCGGGTGGGTCAGGAACATGCTGCCCAGCAGCGCGTGGTGCGGCATTCTCACCGTGCGGCGCTGGCGGATACCGTCCACACGTTCCGCCTTGCCGCCGCTTGTGCCATGCAGCGCCAGCCAGTGACCGCCGGACTCCAGCCAGGTGCGTAGGGTCTCGCACTGAGCGGCGTCGGGAAAGGGGCCTGCCACATAGGTGATCAGCAGCCGGCTGAGTGGCAGCCATTTCGTCAGATCGGCAAAATCGTTGCCTGTCGAGGCGGGCATTTCCTGCTCCGCCAGCACTGTCAGCAGGCGTAGCCGGGCGTAATCATGATCATGTCCGGCGGGTGCGCCCGGCGGAAAGCCACCCGTGATCACATGCGCCCGATGCGGCAGTTGTTCTGTCATTGGACTGTCTCCCACGACTACGCTAGCCGCGGCACGCCCAAAGCAAAAGGGGCGGACCTTGCGGCCCGCCCCCTTCGATACACACGGCGTATCCTGGACTTAGAAGTCCATGTCGCCCATGCCACCGCCCGGCGGCATCGGCGGAGCCTTCTTCTCCGGCTTCTCGGCGACCATCGCTTCGGTCGTGATCAGCAGGCCGGCGACCGAAGCCGCATCCTGCAGAGCCGTCCGCACGACCTTGGTCGGGTCGATGATGCCGGACTTCACCAGGTCCTTGAACTCGCCGGTTTGCGCGTCAAAGCCCCAGTTGTACTCGTCCTTCTCCAGCGTCTTGCCGGCGATCACCGCGCCGTCTTCACCAGCATTCTCGGAGATCTGGCGCAGCGGGGTCTGGATCGCCTTGCGAACGATCTCGACGCCGAAGCGCTGGTCGTCGTTGTCGGCCTTCAGCTTGGACAGGATCAGCGACGCGCGGGCCAGGGCCACGCCGCCACCCGGAACGATGCCTTCCTCAACCGCGGCGCGGGTCGCATGCAGCGCGTCGTCGACGCGGTCCTTGCGCTCCTTCACCTCGACCTCGGTGCTGCCGCCGACGCGGATCACCGCGACGCCGCCAGCCAGCTTCGCCAGACGCTCCTGCAGCTTCTCGCGGTCGTAGTCCGAGGTGGTCTCCTCGATCTGCGCCCGGATCTGCGCGCAACGGCCCTGGATGTCGGCCTTCTTGCCCGCACCTTCGACGATCGTGGTGTTTTCCTTCTCGATCAGGATCTTCTTGGCCTTGCCGAGATCGTTCAGCTTGACGTTCTCGAGCTTGATGCCGAGGTCTTCGCTGATCACCGTGCCGCCGGTCAGGATCGCGATGTCTTCCAGCATCGCCTTGCGGCGATCACCGAAGCCAGGCGCCTTCACCGCCGCGACCTTCAGGCCGCCGCGCAGCTTGTTCACCACCAGGGTAGCCAGGGCCTCGCCCTCAACGTCTTCGGCGATGATCACCAGCGGACGGCCGGACTGCACGATGCTCTCCAGCAGCGGCAGCATCGGCTGCAGACCGGACAGCTTCTTCTCGTGGATCAGGATGTACGGGGAATCCATGTCCGCGATCATCTTCTCCGCATTCGTGATGAAGTACGGGGAGACATAACCGCGGTCGAACTGCATGCCTTCGACGACGTCCAGCTCCGTGGAGATGCCCTTGGCTTCCTCAACGGTGATCACGCCCTCGTTGCCGACCTTCTGCATCGCCTCGGCGATCATCTTGCCGATTTCTGTCTCGCCGTTGGCGGAGATCGTGCCCACCTGCGCCGTCTCGGCCGGCGTGGTGATCTTCTTCGTCCGCTTCTTCAGCTCATCGACGACTGCGGTCACTGCACGGTCAATGCCGCGCTTCAGGTCCATCGGGTTCATGCCCGCGGCCACGGCCTTGGCACCCTCACGAACGATCGACTGCGCCAGGACCGTCGCGGTGGTGGTGCCATCGCCGGCGACATCATTGGTCTTGCTGGCGACTTCGCGCACCATCTGCGCGCCCATATTCTCGAACTTGTCGGCCAGTTCGATTTCCTTGGCGACGGTCACGCCGTCCTTGGTGATGCGCGGCGCGCCGAAGCTCTTATCGAGCACGACATTGCGGCCTTTGGGGCCAAGGGTAACCTTCACCGCGTCGGCGAGAATATCCACGCCACGCAGCATGCGTGCACGAGCATCGCCGGCGAACCGGACGTCTTTAGCTGCCATTGTGTCTTTCCTCTTGGTCTGTGATCAGATCTGCTGGTTTGCCTGAAGGCCCCGATCAGGCGGCCTTCTTCTTCGCCGACGTCGCGTCGATGATGCCCATGATGTCGGACTCCTTCATGATCAGGAGTTCCTCGCCATCCAGCTTCACCTCGGTGCCGGACCACTTGCCGAACAGGATCTTGTCGCCGGCCTTGACGTCCAGCGGAACCAGCTGGCCCTGCTCATTGCGGGCGCCAGGACCCACCGCAATGACCTCGCCTTCCATTGGCTTTTCCTTGGCGGTGTCAGGAATGATGATGCCGCCCGCGGTCTTCTCCTCGGCGGTCAGCCGGCGGACGACGACGCGGTCGTGCAGGGGACGGAAGCTCATACGTTTGCTCCTGAGTTTGGTCTCAGTCAGACATGGTTGCGCTGCCAACCCCGGAGGCGGGCCTTGGTGATAAGCACCCTATCCGGTTTGTTAGCACTCCCCCTCAGGGAGTGCCAGCGCATCTAGTGGTCTCGCGCCCGTGAGTCAAGTGGTTGGCAGCACTCTGATGTGAGGACTGCTAAGCTTCTGAAATTATGGTGTTTTTTGTTGCACATCGCTGAGTTGCTCCGACATCATCTTGTCATCCGGCCCGCATATCCAGCCTCGGGCATGTGGGAGACGGGAGCCACCGCCGAAAAGGAACCAGCGATCCATGACGTTAAAGCGGCAGCTGAATGACTATCGCCTCACCACCGCTGAGATCCTCTATCATCTGCCGGATCATCCGGCCCTGCTGCAATCTTTTGTATGGCAGGATCTTGACCTCGCGCCGCAGTACCCTGTCCTGCGCAAGTTTCTCGACTTCTGGCACCGCGAAATCGACGGTCGCGTCCACTCGGTAAGGGTCGGCTCCGCAGGTCTGATACAACCGGCCAAAATGCGTCATGCCGGTGCGTTGTTGACCCTACACTAACCGGGTACGGCGTCCTTCCCGCTTCTTTCTCCGGGGCATTCGCCCTATAAAGAGGCAATGCCGTTTGACGTTCACGAATTTCCGGCTGCATCGCGCCTGGATCGCGCCGCGACCAGGCAAAGCCGCAGAACGGTCGCGATTTGGCTGTTCACTGTTGCGGCGATGATCCTGGTGATGATTGCGCTTGGCGGGGCGACGCGCCTCTCTGGTTCCGGACTGTCGATCATGGAGTGGGCGCCGTTGATGGGCGCGTTGCCACCAATGTCGGACCAGGAATGGCAGCGCCTGTTCGCACTCTATCAGCAAATCCCGCAATACAGTCTGGTCAATCAGGGCTTCGGTCTGGACGGATTCAAGCAAATCTTCTGGCTGGAGTGGACCCACCGCCTATGGGGGCGCCTCATCGGCTTCGCCTTCATTGTTCCGCTGATCTGGTTCTGGATCACCGCACGCATTGAACGCAGCCTGGTCCCTCGTCTCGCCCTGCTGTTTGTGCTTGGCGGTCTACAGGGCGCCGTCGGCTGGTTCATGGTTGCCTCTGGCTTCTTCCCTGAGTCGACTGCCGTTTCGCCGTACCGCCTTGTCGTGCACCTTGTGCTGGCATTGCTGCTGTACAGTGCCATCGTCTGGACCGCCCTGTCGTTGCTGCGACCCGTCCGTCTCGGGCCACCGAGCGGCGTAACCACGCGGATGCTGGCCGTAGCCTGCCTGGCGCTCGTCGCGCTGACCATCGTCGCTGGCGGCTTCGTCGCCGGCACCCATGCCGGGCTGATCTACAATACATTCCCGCTGATGGACGGCCACGTGGTTCCGGTCACCTACGGCGAGTTGCACCCGTTCTTGCGCAACCTTACCGAGAATGTGGCAGCGGTCCAGTTCGACCACCGCGTGCTGGCTACGCTCTCGCTGGTACTGGTCTCTGTCCTTGCAGGTCTTGGCCTCCGTGGGGCCTTGCCGGCGCCGATTGCCTTATGTCTCGGTGGCACGGTGATCGGGCAATACGTGCTGGGTGTCGCCACGCTGCTTTGGGCAGTACCGATGTCGCTTGGAACCGCGCATCAGGCCGGTGCCGTCATTCTGCTGACGGTGCTGCTGGTTACCGTGCATCAGGTCACCGGACGCCATGTCGCGCTGGGCGTAGCGCATTCGGAGCAGGCGGCGGCACAGCGAGCGGATCCGGAGTTGTCCGCACCGTGAATGGAGCCATCGCCGCCGCGACGGATCTCGATCTGGCGGCGATTGTTGAGGCGCTCCCGGTTGGAATCACGGTCTTCGATTCGATGAATCGGATCGTGATCATGAACAGTACTTTCCGACATGCGATGGGCTTGGACCCGCGGAGTTTTCCACCAGGCATCACGCTGTCTCACTTGGCGGCAGCGTTGGCGCTACGCGGCGTATTCGGCCCCGGCGATCGGGAGGCGCAGATCCAGGCCGTGCTCACCACCGATCGCAGTCGGCCAGGGCGGATTCGGCGCCAGACCTATGCGGGACGCAGCTACGACATCTACAACACGCCGCGGCACGACGGCGGCTTCATCATCAGCATGGTGGATGTCACAGAGATGCTGGCTGCCCGCGCCGACGCGGAAGGCGCGATGGCGCAGACGGCGACGGCACTCGCCACGCTTCGCATCGGGCTTGCCGTATTCAATCCGCTCGGCACGCTGCTGCTGTCAAATCCGCGATTTGCCGAACTTGTCGCCCTGCCGCCGGAGCGGCTGGTCAGCGGCATGAGCTATCAAGCGATGCTGGACCTGATGCAAACCCGCGAGGAATACAGCGGCCATGACGGAACGGCATTCATAGCGTCGCTGCGTGCGGCCCAGCCCGACCGGAGTTGGACGACACGGCGCCTACGCGACAACGGCCAACTGATTGACGTCATGATCGATCCGCTGCCGGCCGGCGGCCGTGCCATCACGGTCAGCGACATCACGCCACTGGCGAGGGCAGAGGACGAAGCTCGCCGCCGAGCCGACCTGCTCGACTCGGTGCTGAATGCGGTGCCTCACGGCATCTGCGTTTATGGTCCGGACCGTCGTGTCACAATGTTCAACCACACCTATATAGATGTCATGCAGGGTGCGCCGCTGCAGATCGGCGACCACCTGCAGGACGTCATTCGTCGTCGCGTCGAGTCCCGGGAGTATGGTCCAGGCGAGCCAGGCGACATTTACGACCACCAGATGAGTTTCGATATCAGCCGACCGCAAAGCCGCCGGCGGGTCCGGCCGAACGGGTCGGCCATCGATGTGCGTACCGCACCACTCCCGGATGGCGGCCATATCAGTGTTGTCACCGATATCTCGGCGCTGGTGCAGGCTGAGACACAGGCGCGTCATGCTCGGGACGTGGCGGAAACGGCGAATAAAGCGAAGTCCCGGTTTCTAGCGACGATGAGTCATGAACTGCGGACGCCGCTCAACGCGATCATCGGCTTCTCGGACACGTTGATGCGGGACAGCAAGCGGCAATCGCCGGCCGAGATTGCCGACTACAGCGCGCAGATCAATGCCGCCGGCAAGCAGTTGCTGGTGCTGATCGACACGATTCTTGACGTGGCCCGTATCGAGTCCGGCCGCTTCGAACCAGCCGTCGACCGCACCGATGTGGCGCAGGTTGTGCGCACTGCAGTGCGGCAGGTCTACAGTGCGGCGCAGGCAGCCGAGGTGACGCTGACGGTCGAGGTACCCGATGATCTGCCAAGGCTGCGCGCCGATGAGCGGCGGATGCTGCAGGCGGTGTCCCAGCTTCTATCGAACGCAGTGAAGTTCACCCCCGAGGGCGGATCCGTCACGGTCAGCGCCACAGTCGCCGATGACGGCGCGCTGCGTATCCGCGTTGCTGATACAGGCATCGGCGTGGCCGAAGTCGATCTCGATAGGGTTTTTGAGCCGTTCATCCAACTTGATGAGGGGCTGTCGCGGCGCTATGGCGGCAGTGGGCTTGGGCTCTACATCGCGAGGGCTATCGTCGAGGCCCAGGGCGGATCGATCCGCCTCGCCAGCACACCGGGCCAGGGTACCACGGCGGAAATCCAGCTCCCGGCCCGGTGCGTTATTCGCTGAGGCGTTTTACCGTCGCAGTTCGTCCCTATCTGTCAGCGAGTATTTCCGAAGGATCGCGCTATGTCCGCCCTTGCAGCCACCGACAAGCTGTTCTTTGAACGCGCCGACGCCGCGCTGAACCAGGACACGGCAGCGCGCATTGTCGAGCAGTCGCTGATGGGCAGCGACGACGGTGAGTTGTTCCTGGAATATCGTGAGAGCGAGCAGATCAGCCTGGACGACGGCCGTATCCGCAGCGCCGGGTTTGACACCTCGTTAGGCTTTGGTCTGCGAGCGGTGGCCGGTGAGGCCACTGGCTTTGCCCATGCGGGGGAGATCTCAGAACCTGCGCTGCGTCGCGCGGCGGACAGTGTCGCCGCAATCAAAGCTGGGCATAGCGGCACGGCAGCCGAACCGCCGCGTCCGACGAATGCACGCCTCTACTCGGAAGCCAATCCGCTCCGTCTGATGGATTTTTCTGCTCGGACGTCGCTGCTGGCGGAGATCGACGCTTATGCGCGAGGCAAGGACTCTCGGGTCGTGCAGGTGATGGCCTCGATTGCCGGCGAGTGGCAGGCGGTGCAGATTCTGCGCCCCGACGGGACACGTGTCGCGGACCTTCGCCCGCTGGTCCGGCTGAACGTATCTGTCATGGTAGAGCAGGGCGGTCGTCGCGAAACCGGATCCTACGGCACAGGCGGGCGTTTTTCCTACGACGCGGTCACCAGTGAACAAACCTGGCGCGGTGCTGTCGATGAGGCACTGCGGCAGGCGCTGGTGAATCTCGAGAGCCGCCCGGCGCCTGCCGGCGAGATGGAGGTTGTGCTTGGCTCTGGCTGGCCGGGCATCCTGCTGCATGAGGCGATCGGTCACGGACTCGAGGGGGACTTCAATCGCAAGAAGACCTCCGCCTTCGCCGGCCTGATGGGCCAGCGCGTCGCCTCGCCGGGCGTGACGGTGGTGGATGACGGAACGCTGCCCGACCGCCGCGGCAGCATTACGGTCGACGACGAAGGTACGCCCAGCAGCCGGACTGTGCTGATCGAAGACGGCGTGCTGGTGGGGTATCTGCAGGACCGGCTTAACGCTCGCCTGATGAGTATGCGCGCCACCGGCAACGGCCGCCGCCAATCTTATGCGCACGCGCCGATGCCGCGCATGACCAATACCGTGATGCTTGGCGGGACAAGCACGCCCGAGGAGATGATTGCCTCGGTGAAGAGGGGGCTCTACGCGGTGAATTTCGGCGGCGGGCAGGTGGACATCACCTCCGGCAAGTTCGTTTTCTCCGCCAGCGAAGCCTACATGATCGAGGACGGTAAGGTCACCGCTCCGGTCAAGGGTGCAACGTTGATTGGTAATGGGCCGGACTCGCTGACCAAAGTGGCGATGATCGGCAACGACATGGCCCTCGACCCGGGGATTGGCACCTGCGGCAAGAGTGGACAAGGCGTGCCGGTAGGCGTCGGCCAGCCGACGCTCAAGATGACGGGGTTAACCGTCGGTGGGACCGCCGATTAGCCGACTGACAGGTTTGTCGCAATTTTGCGGGGCTGTAAGCGGGGCGCGAGCCCCGCTTTCTTTTTGCAGATTAGGATGTATCAAAAAATCAATCGTTGCTAAAATTATACAATTTTGCTGATTTTCCCGTTATTCGCGTGAAATTTGTCGGATTTGCATGCGACACATGATGGTCATGGTGAGCGAACATTATTTTCTTCGGTTGTGGTCGTGAATTGCGACCGATTTGACGTCATGATCACGTCAATAAAACGATAAAGCTCCTGCCGTCTGTGAACATGCGGGCATCGATCGGTTGCCATGAGTGGCGGCCAAGCCCTCAAAATTAGCGACTTGTTCACAGAAAGGTTCCCCGATGACCGCTTTCGAAGTTGCCACTGTCACCAACGTCGCTGATAGCGGCAAGGTTCGTCTGGGCGCGTTCGCTCCGGCTCTGGCGACAGCGGATGCG
>JAFEFW010000648.1 GCA_018240405.1 Pseudomonadota bacterium | reverse complement strand
GCCTGTTTGGATCACGCGTCCGGGCGCGCTGCTCCAGCAGTTCCTTGATCCGGCGCTCGATCTGGTCGTCGTCGAGGCCACCGCGGCGGCGGAGGTCCTTGTAGAAGTCGATATTGGCGTACTGGCCGACACCGGGGCTGTGGTCCATCAGGCTGACCATGCGGACCAGCCGGTGGTCCGATACGGGATCGAACAGCTCGATCATGTCCACCGCCGGCACCTCGCAGCGCAGATGCAGGTAGTGGTCCGACTTCAGCAACCCGGCATGGCTGAGCGCATCCAAATCAACCACGCCGTCCTGAAAGGTCTTGATACGGTCCTTGTCGAAGCCGAGATCGCCCAGGCAGAGCGCGTCGAAGATCGTGGTGACTCCGGCGGCCGCGCATTGCGCATCATGCGCCACCATGGCGGAGCGCGACGGCCAGCGCGCCAGGCTGCGCGGCTGCACCTGCCGCTCCAGATTGTCGGTGTGCAGGTCCACCACGCCGGGGATGACAATATCGCCGTCCAGGTCCACCGCAGCGGTCAGGTGCGAGCGGCCGGTCTGCACATCCGCAATGGTGTGACCCCGCAGCACGATGGTGCCGGAGACGGCTTCGTCCGGCAGGACGAGACTCGCATTGGTCAGGACGATTTCGGCGCTCATACGGATTTCTAGGCCGCTTCCTGGTACGGCGTCATCTCAAACAACCGGTCGGCGATGGCGTCACGAACATCGGCGTCATGGCAGATGGCGACGATCGCCGTTCCGCTCGCTTTCGCCTCCCGCACCATGGCAATAACGACCGCGCGATTGGCGGCGTCCAGGCTGGCCGTGGGTTCATCGAGCAGCAGGATCGGATGCTGGGCGATGAAGCCGCGGGCAAGGTTCACGCGCTGCTGCTCCCCGCCGGAGAAGGTCGCGGGCGGGATGGCGTGCAGCCGCGGCGGGATGTTCAGCCGCAGCAGCAGCGCATGGGCGGCATCCCGCGCGGCTTCGGGCGGCCGGTCATGCAGCACCTCGGCCACCACGTCGACCGCCGGGACGCGCGGGACAACGCGCAGGAACTGGCTGACGTAACCCAGCGTGTGCCGGCGCACATCGATGACGGTGCGCGGGTCGGCGGCGGCGATGTCGATCATCATGTCGCGATGGCGGATTTCGATGGCCCCGCCGTCGGCGCGGTAGTTGCCGTAGAGGCTGCGCATCAGCGTCGACTTGCCGGCGCCGGAGGGGCCGGAGAGCACGATGCACTCGCCGCTATGGACCGCGAGGTCGACGCCGCTGAGCACCGGCATGCGCACGCCGCCACGCAAGTGCAGTGTGAAGGACTTCGCCAGTCCGCGCGTGCGCAGCATCAGGGGCATGCGGGGCAGGCTCCGGTAACGGTTGATTCGTTCTTCTGCGCTTCACTGTCGCGGTTCGCCCCGAGCGACCAGTACGGATGCCACCGAAGCAGATGCCTGTTTCCCGCCGCCTGACGAGTTCGCAAGAACGAAACCGAGTCCCGGCGTGCCTGCTCGGCTTGGTCGCGGCGTCCTTTGGTGGAGGTGGGGCACGTTGCCCCGTCGCCGGGGCAACGCCGCCATCGGAGTATGGCAATGACACTACACGTCATTCTCAGAATCCGGTGGGGGAAGTGGCGGATCAAGACGGAAGTCAAGATCCGGCTATAACCTACACCGGGGCCGGAGGGCGCACTAACGTCCTCCGGTTCCCGGGTATTACCGCGGAACGCAACTGCGCCGCAAGTCCTTGTTAACGCTGCATACTTATGCATTCAGCACCGAACTGACGAGCAGCTGCGTGTAGGGGTGGTGCGGGTCATCCAGCACCTGGTCCGTCAGCCCGGTCTCGACGATCCGCCCGCGCTGCATCACCGCAATCCGGTGCGCCAGCAATCGTGCCACCGCGATGTCGTGCGTCACCAACACCGCGGCGATATTCAGCCGCGCCACCAGCGATCGGATCAGGTCGAGCAGTCGTGCCTGCACAGAAACGTCCAGCCCACCGGTTGGTTCATCCATGAACACCAGTCGCGGATGTGTCACCAGCGTGCGCGCGATCTGCAACCGCTGCAGCATGCCGCCCGAGAAGGTGCGCGGCAGGTCGTCGATGCGGTCGGCGTCGATCTCGACCTGCGCCAGCCAGTCCAGCGCCGCGGCGCGGATGTCGCCGTAGTGCCGAGCGCCCTGCGCCATCAGGCGCTCACCGACATTGCCGCCGGCGGACACGTTCATCCGCAGATTCTGCCGCGGGTCCTGATGCACAAAACCCCAGTCGGAGCGGTGCAACGTCCGCAGCGCAGGCGCCGGCATGGCGTGCACGTCGTGCAGGCGGTCATCTGGATCGCGATACCACACCACCCCCCGATCCGGCCGCTGCCGCCCCGACAGGACGTTCAGCAGTGTCGTCTTGCCCGAACCGGATTCGCCAACGATCGCCAGCATTTCGCCGGGCCAAAGATCGACGTCGACATCGACCAAAGCCGGAATGGCGCCGAAGTGGAGTGTCAAGCCGCGCCCGGACAGCAGCGTCGCATCGGTCATTCGGCGGCTTCCTTCATACCGTCGGTCCCGACATATCCGGCGGCCCGGCGCTCGGCGCAATGATCCGTGTCCGAACAAACGAACAAGCGGCCGCCATGGTCGTCGGTCACGACCTCATCCAGATACGAATCGGTGGCGCCGCATAGTCCGCACGGATGCGGCGCGTTGATCGCGCGAAATGGATGGTCATCGAAATCCAGCGACTTCACCTGGGTCCAGGGCGGGATCGCATAGATCCGCTTCTCCCGCCCGGCGCCGAATAGTTGCAACGCCGGCATTCTGTCCATCTTCGGATTGTCGAACGCCGGGATCGGGCTAGGGGACATCAGATAACGTTGGTTCACCATCACCGGATAGTCGTAGCTGATCGATATCTGGCCGAAACGGGCGATGTCCTCATAAAGCTTCACATGCATCAACCCGTAATCCGCCAACGCATGCATCCGCCGTGTCTCCACGCGGCTGGGCTCCAGGCGGAACATCGGCTCCGGCTGCGGCACCTGGTAGACAATAATTTGGTCTTCGCGGAGTTGCTTCTCCGGGATACGGTGGCGCGTCTGGATCACTGTCGCCTCCGCCGTTGCGGTGGTTGTCCGCACGCCTGCCGTACGCGCGAAGAAGCGGCGTATCGACACGGCATTGGTGGTGTCGTCGGCGCCCTGATCAATCACCTTCAGCACGTCGTCCGAGCCCAGAATTGACGCGGTGACCTGGATACCGCCGGTGCCCCAGCCATAGGGCAGCGGCATCTCGCGGGAGCCGAAGGGTACCTGGTGGCCCGGGATCGCCACCGCTTTCAGCACACACCGACGGATCATGCGTTTCGTTTGTTCATCGAGATAGGCGAAGTTATAGCCCTTCATTCCGCGGCTTCCTTCCGCTCCACCACGCGCTGCTGCTCCGCCCGCATCCGCCGCACGTTCTGCAGCTCGCTTTGGAAGTCCACGTAGTGCGGCAGCTTCAGGTGCTCGACGAAGCCGGTCGCCTCGATGTTGTCGGAGTGGTACAGCACGAATTCGACGTTCTGCGCCGGCGCCGTAACGTCCTCACCCAGTTCGGTCGCGCGCATCGCGCGGTCCACCAGCGCCATGGACATCGCTTTCCGCTCATTGAACCCGAACACCAGCCCGTAGCCGCGCGTGAACTGCGGCGGTGCCGTCTTTGAGCCCTTGAACTGATTCACCATCTGGCACTCGGTCAGCACGATGTCGCCGATATCGATGGCGAACCCGAGCTCCGGCGGGAGGATTTCCACCGCGACCTCACCCATGCGGATCTCGCCGGCAAAGGGATGCGTGCCGCCGTAACCGCGCTGCGTCGAGTAGCCGAGGCCAAGCACGAATCCTTCGTCGCCGCGGGCAAGGGCCTGCAGGCGGACATCGCGCTCCGCCGGGAAGCGCAGCGGTTCCCGAGTCAGGTCGCCCGGTTCGCCCGCAGCTTCGCCGTCGGCTTCCATCAACCCCTCCTGTCCCAGGATATCCGGGACACGTGGCATCGCCGATCGATCCGGCTCCGCGCGCGGCGCCGACGCGGCGGCGCCTGGGTCCAGCAACGAAAAATCCAGCAACCGATGAGTATAATCATGCGTCGGGCCAAGCACCTGTCCGCCCGGCAGGTCCTTGAACACGGCCGAGATGCGGCGGGCGATCTGCATGGACGCGGTCTCGAGCGGCAGCGAATAGCCGAAGCGGGGCAGGGTGGTGCGGTAGGCGCGCAGCAGAAAGATCGCCTCGATCAGGTCGCCGGCGGTCTGTTTGACGGCCAACGCGGCGAGTTCCCGGTCATAGAGCGATCCCTCGGCCATGGTCCGGTCGACAGCGCGGCCCAACTGGCCCTCGATCTGCGCCACCGAGAGTTCCGGCACGCTGGCGTCGCCGCGGCGTTCCTCATTGAGCCAGGCATGGGCGGCGTCAATTGCCGTCTCGCCGCCCTTGACTGCGACATAGGCCATCAGGCGTTCCTCACGGTGACACTGCGCGGAAGCGCGGCAACCTGGTTACCGGTGCACAGCAGCAGATCGACGCCGCGCGGAAACAGCGCATGGTTCGCCGCCCACCGGTCCGCAAAGTCCGTCGGCAATCCCTCGACCGCCAGCGGCGCCGACTCCCGCAGGCCCGGACCGGATAGTTCAAATCGCGCGCCGCGCTCCAGTGACTGGACCTGAACGATCACCGTGGCGGAGTTATCCGGCGCTTCATCCGACCCGGCCGGCAGCAGCGCCAGGTCCGGCAGCGTCAGCGCGAAGGCAAAGGCGGCCCTTGCCTGTTCGCCTGTAGCCGCGCCGGTGTGGAAGGTGATCCAGCCGGATGCCGCCGCTGCGGCGGGGTCAACCCAAAGCGGCGTCTCATGATCCACCAGCGTGAGCACCACCGCGGCCGCGGCTGGGCACAGCGGTGCCGGCGCCTCGACCGGGGGCACCGGGCGGATCCGCCCTGGGTGCGCCAGCGCGTCCAGCACGGCCCGGAAGCACGCCTGCGCGTCAGCAACCGGGTCGGCGAAGCCGGGAGTCAGCGTGTCGGTCATCAGCGTGTCGTCTGCATGGCGAAGAACTGCACTTTCGTGCCGGCGGCCTTCGCCGCTCGATCGGCTTTGGCCGCTTCCTGCACCGCCGCCAGCGGACCGACAACGGTCCGCTCCAGGCGATCGGTCCAGTCCGGGTGCTGCATCAGAGCGTCGGTGAGAGCGGCGAGTTCTGCCTGGCGTGCGTCCCGCCCGGCGACATAGGCATGGCCCACTCGCCCGTCCGCCGTGCGCACCGTGCAGCGTGTGACCGTCATCTCGCCCAGGTTGAACGGCCCGCCGCCGCCGCCGATGCGGCCGCGCACCATCACCAGGCCGCCCTCTGGTCCCCTGATCACGGTATGAGGCGGCAACGGGCCGCACATGGCCAGGCCGGCTTCGATCTCCGCCGCGCCGGCACGGGCCAGAACGGACATCCAGCGGCGCCGGGCGGGATCGGGATCAGCGGTCTCGGCTGTCATCGGCGGTTCGCTTCATGTGTAGATGTCTAGACAAGTAGAGCCGGACCCGCCTATGGTCAACCGCCTTCTGGCAGCTCGGGATAGCCTGGTGGATGAAACATCGATGACGGTTGCGGATCACCCGCCGACCCATCCGGTTGAGCGTCAGGAGGGCATCGCCCTCTGGCGGCAGATCTACAATCGGCTGCGTGAAGAAATCGCCGCCGGCGTCAGCCAGCCCGGCACGCAACTGCCGACCGAGGCGGAAATGTCGGCACGCTTTGGTGTCAATCGCCACACCGTCCGCCGCGCCCTGGAGGAACTGTCGCGTCATGGCCTGGTGCGTGTCGAACAGGGCCGCGGCAGCTTCGTTGCCGAGGATGTGCTGGACTACGCGGTGGAGGCCCGCACCCGCTTCTCGCAGTGGATACGGCGCCACAATAAGGAACCGTCTGGCCGGATCCTGCGGTTGCAGGAAGTCACTTCTGACCAGCGCGTCGCCCGTGGCTTGGGAATCCGTGCCGGTGGGCGGGTCGTCCTGCTGGAACGCGTCGGCTTTGCCGATGATCGCCCGGTGTCGCTGACGCGGCACTACTTTCCCGCCGTGCGCCTGAAAGGGATCGAGGAGGCGCTGCGCGCGACGCCGTCGATCACGGAAGCACTCCAGGCCGTCGGCATTGATGATTACCTGCGCCAGCAGACGCGCGTGTCCGCTCGCCTGCCCACGCCGTCAGAGGCGGACCTCCTCCGCACCGCGCGGTCTCGTCCGGTGCTGGTGACGGAGAGTGTCAATGTCGACCGCAGCGGTGCGGTGATCGAGTTCTCCATCGGTTGCTATCCCACGCCCCGCGTGCAAATCGTGTTCGAACCCTGAAAGGTGCTGACGATGCGTGATCTGCTTCTGGCCGGCGGCACCGTGCTGCTGGCGCAGGACGGCCTCCAGCGCACGGATTTGGCCGTGCGCGACGGTGTCATTGATCGCCTCGGCCGGGGTCCCAGCGGTCCTGTGCTCGATGTCTCGGGCCTTCTGGTACTCCCCGGTATCGTCGACCTGCACGGCGACGCATTTGAACGGCAGATGCAGCCGCGCCCGGGCGTGGACTTCCCCACCGATCTAGCCATGCGCGATACCGAGGCGCAGTTGCTCGCCAACGGCATTACCACGGCCTATCACGGTGTCACCCTGTCCTGGGAACCGGGCCTGCGCAGCCTGACCGCCTGGCGCGCTGTGCTGGATGTGCTGGATGCCGGCGACTGGACCTGCGACATGCGCGTCCACCTGAGATGGGAGGCGTACAACCTGGAGGCGCTGGAGACGGCACTGGCGGATATCGCCGCCGGTCGGGTCCACCTGCTGGCCTTCAACGATCACACGCCGGCGATCATCCGCAAGCTGAGGGACCCCGTGGAGGGCGCGAAATATGCCGGCCGCGCCGGCATGAAGATGGATGCGTTCCAGGACCTCGCGCACGGCGTCGCGTCCAGGGCCGGCGACGTGCCGGACGGGCTGGACCGCATCGCCGCCGCCGCGCGAGCCGCCGGGCTGCCGATGGCCAGCCACGACGACCACAGCATCGAAGCGCGCGACGAATTCCGCGCTCGCGGCGCCCGCATCTGCGAGTTCCCGATGGCCGAGGACGTCGCCGCCGCCGCCATCGCGGCCGGTGACTTCGTCGCCATGGGGTGCCCGAATGTGGTACGCGGCGGCTCGCACCTCGGCTGGGCCTCGGCCGCGCGCCTGGCGGAAGCCGGCATCTGCTCCGTGTTGACCTCGGACTATTACTACCCGGCGATGAGCCGCGCGGCTTTCATCCTGGCGGGACGCGGCGTTCTGGACCTGCCAAAGGCGTGGGCACTGATTTCGTCCAATCCGGCCCGCGCGGCAGGCCTTACCGACCGCGGAACGATCGAACCCGGGCGGAGAGCCGACCTCGTCGTCGTCGATCCATCAACCGGGCGCCCGTTGGCAACCATCGTCGCCGGCCGGATCGCCCACCTCGCCGCCGCGGCAAGTGCCCGACTGTCGGTCGCCGACGCCATCGCCTGAGGCGCCGTTCGCCACGCGCCTCGGTGACAATTCCGTGGCATACTTGGTGCACTCCACGTCGCCTTGATGAGCCGAGGCCAGCGGCAGGCCGCATCGTAGTCGCACCACCGGCATCAAGCCCAGGCTCGCATTCCCGGCAGGGTGAATGCTCGTTGCACTGCGGCACAAAGCCCGGCATGACAGGTGCCAATGACAACAGGCTGAGAGGCTTGCAGTGAACTTCATCTACCTGATGGAACGGCTGATGTTCGCCAGCCGCTGGCTGCTACTGCCGCTCTATCTCGGCCTGATCCTTTCGCTCGGCCTGCTGACCTTCAAGTTTCTCCAGAAGCTGGTCTCGGTCTTCCCGGACTTCATCGCACTCGACTTCGATGCCACCATTGTCGTCAGCCTGAAGCTCGTCGACATCACCCTGACCGGCAACCTGCTGCTAATGGTGATCTTGGCCGGCTATGAGAACTTCATTGCCCCCATGCACAATGTGGAAGAGAGTGAGCGCCCGTCCTGGATGGGCCATGTCGACTTCGCCGACCTGAAGATGAAGCTGATCGCCGCCATCGTCGCGATCTCGGCGATCCAGTTGCTGGAAAGCTTCATGAACATCCACTCGGAGAAGAAGGACGACATCATGTGGCTGATTGTCATCCATGTGACCTTCGTCGTCTCCGGCCTGCTGCTGGCGGTGATGGACCGCATCAACCACCCGCCCGGGGACTCCCACAAGTAGTCCGCTGGCCGGAGTGCGGAGCGGCTGCTACGGTCCTGGTTAATCCAGGGGAGGAGAAGCCGCCATGTCCATCACTGCGAACCTGCTTGCCGGTGCCATGGCCAGCCTCGCCTTCGTCGGCTGTGGCATGACCAGTGCGGCACCGCCACCATCGGATACGCCGCGCCGGCGGGAGGTGGTGGTCAACGGCAAGCGTGTAAAGACCGTCGACATTCACGCGCACTGCATCGTTCCGGCGGCGGCAGCACTGATCAACCATCCGCTGGAAGCGCCGGGCCTGCTGATGGACGACACCTCCACGCGCATTGCCGCGATGGACGCGCAGGGGATCGACGTCGAGGCGCTGAGCATCAATCCATACTGGTATCGTGCCGAACGCGATGTGGCGGCAGAGCTGATCCGGGTTCAGAATGAGACGCTGGTGCAGTTCTGCGCCGCTAATCCGGAGCGGTTCGTTGCATTCGCAACCGCCGCGCTGCAGTACCCCGACCTTGCGGCGGAGCAGGTCGAACACGCGGTGAAGAAACTCGGTTTCCGCGGGGTCGGCGTCGCCGGCAGCGTCGCCGGAGAGGAACTGGCCGACCCGAAATTCCATCCGTTCTGGGCCAAGTGCGAGGAACTCGGCGTGCTGGTCTTCATGCATCCGCTGGGCACGCGCGAACTGGAACCGAGCGGGCGGCTCAATGGCAGCGGGCTGCTGACCAACACGATCGGCAACCCGCTGGAGACGACCATCGCGCTATCGCACCTGATCTTCGAGGGCACGCTGGATCGTTTCCCTGGCCTGAAAATCTGTGCCGCACATGGCGGCGGATTTTTGCCATCCTATGCCAACCGGTCGGACGCGGTATGCCGGACCTTCCCCAACCGTGTCGGTCCGCTGCCGAAGAAAAACCCGACAGCCTATCTGCGCGACGGGCAGTTGTTCTTTGACACAATCGTTTTCACGCCCGAGGCGCTGCGCCATCTGATTGCTGAAACGGGCCCGAATCAGATCATGATCGGCACCGACTATCCGTTCCCCTGGACCAGTACAGAGGTGGACCTGGTGCTGAACACGCCCGGCCTGACAGACGACCAGCGGGTGGCGATCCTGGGCGGCACCGCGGCCCGCCTGCTCGGCATCCAGTAGCACCACCGCCCGGACACCATGTTCCTTCCTGCGGGAACCGACTATGTTACCGGCCGGTAGCGTCACCAAAGGAGCAGAGAAACGTGCCTGGTATGATGGAAGGTAAGGTCGCGGTCGTCACCGGGGCCGGCGGCGGCATTGGCCGCGAGATCGCGATCATGATGGCGGGGCAGGGCGCGAAGGTCATTGTCGCCGACATCGGCGCCTCGTTGACCGGTGAGGGCGGGTCGGCGACGCCGGCGCAGCAGACCAAGCAGATGATCGAGCAGAAGGGTGGCGCCGCCGAGGTCTGCACCGAATCCGTTGCGGCCTGGGGTTCTGCCCAGAAGATCATCCAGGCCGCGCTGGATTATTACGGTCGTATCGACGCCGTGGTAAACAACGCCGGCATCCTGCGCGACGGCATCTTCCACAAGATGTCCGAGGATGACTGGCTGTCGGTCATTTCCGTCCACCTGAACGGCAGCTTCTTCGTTTCGCGCGCGGCAGCCGAGCATTACCGCAAGCAGGAAAGCGGGTCGTTCGTCCACATCACGTCGACCTCGGGACTGATCGGTAATGTCGGCCAGGCGAACTACGCCGCGGCGAAGCTGGGGATCACCGCGCTGTCGAAGTCGATCGCGCTCGACATGGCCCGCTACAACGTTCGGTCCAACTGCCTGTCGCCCTGGGCGTGGAGCCGCATGACCTCCTCGATTCCCACCACCACGGCGGAACAGAAAGCGGCGGTCGAGAAGGCGCAGAAGATGACCCCGGACAAGAACGCGCCGCTGGCCGTCTACCTGTCGTCCGACGCGGCCAAAGGCGTCAGTGGCCAGGTCTTCGGCACGCGGATGAACGAGATCTACCTGTTCAGCTCGCCGCGGCCCGTCCGCATCGTCCACCGCGCCGATGGCTGGACGCCGGAAACCATAGCCGAGACCTGCATTCCCGCCATGCAGGCTGCCTTCATGCCGCTGGATACTTCGGAGCAGGCATTCCCCTGGGATCCGCTGTAAGTCGACGCGAACGGGGAGCGGCTACCGCTCCCCCTCCGGCTTCTTCTTAGCCACCTCTCGCTTGCGTGCCTGATCCTTCCGCTTCAACAGATTCGCACGGAGCGCCGCGGCCTCCCGCGCCAGGCGATCGGGCTTGGCCGGCGGCTTCGGCGTCTTGTCGTCCGGCGAACGGGCCACGGACTGGATCAGCCCTTCGGCTTCTTCCGCATCATCGCCTGGCGCTTGCAGATCGCCACCATCTCATTCCGCTGATTCCAGCACGTATGCTCGAACTCCAGGATGCCGACATCCGGGCGTGACTTGCTCTCCCGCATGCTGAGCACTTTCGTCCGCGAACGCAGCGTGTCGCCGTGGAACACGGGCTTCGGGAAACGCACCTCGGTGAAGCCGAGGTTGCCAACCGTGGTGCCGAGCGTGGTGTCGTTAACCGAAACGCCGACCATCAGTCCCAGGGTGAAGATCGAGTTCACCAGCGGCTTGCCGAATTCGGTCTTCGATGCGAACTCGGCGTCCAGGTGCAACGGCTGGACATTCATTGTCAGGTTGGTGAACAGGACATTGTCCATTTCGGTGACCGTGCGGGTCCAGGGATGTTCAAATTCCTGACCGACGAAAAATTCCTCATAATACAGACCGGCCATTGTTTCCCCCTCATGGGTATTGCTCCGGCCCACTCATACGCATCTTTCGCTGTCTGCCAAGGCCCACGCGGAACCATCTCGTAGTCGAGACGGATCCGAAACAGCTCGCGGTCGTGTGACATCAACGTCAGTTGATACGGGCCCCGCATGACTTGCCTCGGCACGGGCAGAGAACGATGTGCGTCCGGTGCGAGATCACTTGGGAGAAATGCATGCGAAGGAAAGCACGATTTGCGCTGGCCATCGTGTTCCTGGCCGTTTCGGCCCCCTTACTGAGCGCCTGTTACACGGTACGCGGGGCCGGTCAGGATCTGAATGCAGCCGGCCAGGGGCTGAGCAATACCGCAGAGCGCGCGACCAACTACAAGCCGTAAGGAGATCGAGCGATGGATAAGGACCGGATTGAGGGTGCTGCGCACCAGGCCAAAGGCGCCGTCAAGGAAGTGGCTGGAAAGGTCGTCGGCGACAAGAAGCTGGAAGCCGAGGGCGCGGCAGAAAAGGCGGCTGGCAAGGTGCAGAACGCGGTTGGCGGCGTGAAGGATACGCTGCGGGAAGCCACCAAGCCCTAAGGAGGCCCCTGTATGTCGACCATTCTGATCATCATTCTCATCCTGCTGCTGCTGGGTGCCCTGCCAACCTGGCCGTACAGCAGCGGTTGGGGCTACTATCCGAGTGGTGGCCTCGGATTGGTGCTGCTGATTGTCATCATCCTGCTATTCACGGGACGATTGTAGACAAGAAAACGGGGGCCATGCCCCCGTTTCCGTCTCCGTTCGCTTAAAGCTGCGCTTCGGCGTATTCGTAGTTTGCCAGGTTATCCAGCCAGTTCTGCAGGTAGTCCGGGCGGACATTGCGGAAGTCCAGATAGTAGCTGTGCTCCCACACGTCGCAGCCCAACAGCACCTTGCCTTCGCCAGTGGCGAGCGGGTTGGAGCCGTTCGGCGTCTTCGTCACCTTCAGCTTGCCGTCTGGCGCCAGCACGAGCCAGGCCCAGCCGGAACCGAACTGGCTGATGCCAGCGGCCTTGAACTCGTCCTTGAACTTCTGGACGCTGCCGAAATCGCTGTTGATCTTGGCTTCCAGCTTGCCGGGGATCTTGCCGCCGTTCGGCGACATGTTTTCCCAGAAGATGATGTGGTTCCAATGCTGGCCGGCATTGTTGAACACCGGCCCGCCGGCGGCGGCGGTGGCCTTGACGATCTCCTCCAGCGACTTGCCCTGCAGTGCCGGGTCCTTCTCGACGAAGCCGTTCAGTGCCACCACGTACGCGTTGTGGTGCTTGCCGTGATGCAGTTCCAGGGTTTCCTGGCACATCTTCTTGCCGGCGAGCGCGTTCGTGGAATAGGGCAGGGTCGGCAGTTGGAAAGCCATGCTGTCCTCCGATGGGTTATGTGGGTGAGGCCTTTCCTCGGCCTGCTGGTTAGCTATGGCCAGCCCGCTCGTTGGTCAACCCTGGGGTCAACTCTGGAGCCAACTCTGGGGCCAACCCTGGCGTATCGGAGCATGACGCCGGCCATGTTGCCCGGTCGCGTTTGAAGTGGCAGAACGCCGCGACCTGCCGGACCCTGGATGCCGGCCACGCATCGCCCTGTCCTGCTGACCGCACCCAGAATGACAACGGATTCCACGACAGCCATTGCCGGCGACCGGAGAGGCGATTGGCTGCTGCGTGGCGCGGCCCCGGCGGCTGCCTGTCTGGCCGCCGCCATAATCCTTCTGCATGGCGTGCTGATCCTGGGTGGCCACTGGAGCGTCGATGAGTATGTCGACCTCACCTTCTACCGCGGGTTCGGGATCGATTGGTTCCTGCAGCGCCTCAAGGGATGGAGCCCGCGGCCGGCTTCCGAGATCATCCTGTACGGCTATGCCAGTTCCGTCCTGGCCATGGGGAGCTCGCTGATCGCGCCATTCCTCGCTGGCCTGTGGGCGTTGCTGGCGGCCTGCGCGCTGCTCCCCGTTCGTCCGGCGCTCTCAGGACCAGGCGTATTCCGCCTTGTGGCGGCGACGGGCGTCCTGGCCATGTTCCTGCTGGGGCATCGAATTGATGACGTGTTCTATGTCCCATGGTCAGCGGCGGCGTACCTTCCGGCGCTTGCCGGTGTGACGCTGACGTGCATGACGCTGGTGTTCGCCAGTGCCTCTCGACGCCGCGATCACCTGGTCTGCTGTCTCGGCCTGTCGCTGGCGGCGGCAAGCTCTGAAACGGGTTTGTTCGCGGCACTCGGCTTCGGTGGCCTCGCGTTGCTGTGGTGGGGCACCGCGCGCCTGCGCAGGGTTCCTTCAGGGCCCGCAGCCTGGTTCGTGATCCCGCTCTTGATTGCCCTTGCCTCAATGGCCGTGAGCGCAGGAACACGCGTAAGCCACGCGGTTACCCCCCTGATGCCCGACAGCGTCACGTTCCACCGGTTCGGGCCCAGTCTGATAGCCGCGCTGCACGATCTGCCGGAACGGCTGGTCGGCGTCGGGGGAATGGCGGCGGACCTGCCGCTGGTGCCATCGCTTGCCATGCGGATCCTGCTGTTGCTCGGGCTGACGCTGCTCTGCCGGGCGGCCATGCCAACCCGTTTGCCGCCCCGCGACGCGGCTGCCCTGGTGGCGGGACTCCTGACCTCGATCCTGCTGACCTCGTTCGCCGCCCATTTCCAATATGGCTTCAGCGGCTTCTGGCGGCACGGCGCGTTCCAGCAATGCATGGGTCTGCTGCTGATCCTCGTCCTGGGCCGCTTGCTGGGCGGCCTGCCGGTCGCGCCACGCCACGCGAGCGGCCCGCCGGGGGCGCTGTGCCTGATCGCGGCCCTGGTGCTGGGGATGGCGTGGCGGTTGCCCGACTTGCTGCATGACATCCGCCTGCTGCCCGACATCCGCGCCGCACAGGCCAGGACGCTTGTCTCGGGTATCGACCGGTCAAGCAATACGATGCGGTTCACGCTGCCGCCCGAGACCAGGATCCTGATGAACCAGCTGCCACCCGGACACTATGAGGAGCCGGCGCGACCGGGTGGGCCATCGCATTTTTTTGCCTCCGCCGTTCTCCACTATTTCGGTAAGTCGTCGGTCGATGTTGTTCCCTGGCCGTCGGACCGCTGATGAATGATTCAATCGTGGCGCTGGTACGCCGCGCCGATCCCGACCGGTTCCTGACCAGCCTGTTCGCGCCGGCGGCGCGCCGCGACGCCTTGCTGGTCCTCTATGCCTTCAATCATGAGCTGGCGCGTGCGCGCGAGGTGGCAAGCGAACCGGCTCTGGCGCTGATCCGCCTGCAGTGGTGGCGGGAGGTTTTGGAAGGCGCACATCGATCCCACGAGGTGGCCACCCCGCTGTCCCAGGCGATCCGCGCCGGCCAATTGGACCCGACGCTGCTGCTGCCGCTGATCGAGGCGCGTGAGCAGGAAGCCTATGCCGATTTCGCCACGAAGGCAGCGTGGCGCGACTGGCTGCTGCAGGGTGCCGGTGGTTTGGCGGTTGCCGCCGCTGCCGCGCTGGGCGCTGCAGACCCCGAGTGCTGCCGGTTCTACGGCGCCGCCTACGGCGTAGCGGGGGTGTTACGCTCCAGCGCCGCCCTGGCCGCCCAGCACCGCTGCCTGCTGCCCGCGGACGTGCTCGCCCGGCACGATCTGGTGCCGGAGGCCTATACCGCCGATCCACACGGTCCCGCGGCCCTGGCGGTGCAGCGGGAGCTCGTTGCCAGCGGCATGGGATTGCTTGCGCTGGCGATGCCGGTGCCCAGAGAGGCTGTGCCGGCGGCACTCCCTGCGGTGCTGGCACGGCGTGACTTCGTGCGATGGCCCGTTGTTCCGGGGCCACGAGGCATCAGCGATCGACTAGCCGTGACCTGGGCTGGATTGACCGGTCGTCTCCTGGGCACCGCATCGCGCGCGGTCGTGTCCACGGGCGATGAACGACAAGCTGTCTCCAGCGGCTCTTGAAACTGTTGCAACGGATTGTCGATCAAAGTTGGAGCGTGTGGCTGGGCATTTGCGCCACCGGTGCCACGCGCGCCGGCCGGTAAGATCCGACCGCCTTGCCCAGCTCCTATCATTTCCTGGAGTTTTCGCAGGATAGTTGCTTTCCGCCAGGTCGCGGCCGGAGCGGCTATGCGATCTGTCGGGTATCGGCTAGAATAATTACAATGCAATATGATACTGCACTTGCATCAACCGCACGGCCGCCCATAACGTCGATCGCGTAACCTTCAGGGACAGGAACGGCCATGGCCCACGCGATAAAGACGCTGAGGCATATCAGCGGCATTGATGGCGCGGATGGGACCGGTTTTGACCCGTCTTCTGACTGGCAGTTTCCATCATGGTATTTTGGCCCAAAGGGAACCGGTGCCACCACACCGATCGTGCTGTATAACCCGGAAGACGGCTCGGCTGTCCGGGCTACGGCACCAGACAGCACTGGCGCGACCACCACGGCCGCCAGCGCCACACCAAGCGCCGGCTCGCCCTTTGTCATCAACATTATCTGGGATGCCAGCGTCGCCTCCGCCCCCACCGGGTTCACCACCGCCATTCTTGCGGCGGTGGATTATCTGCAGCGGCAATTCACCGACCCTGTGCAGATCAACATCGCGGTCGGCTGGGGTGAGGTGCATGGCTCGGTGTTACCGTCCAATGCAATCGGCGCCAGCGTCAGCTATCTGGCTGGTTACACCTACGCGACGGTGCGCAAGGCGATAGCCGGCGATGCGAGCACGACGGATGACCAGTCGGCCGTCGCCTCGCTACCGTCCACGGCGCCGGTCACCGGGAACTTCTGGACCACCACCGCTCAGGCGAAGGCGCTTGGACTGATCAGCGGCACGTCCACGGCGCTGGACGGCGCCGTCGGGTTTTCCACCGGTACCCCGTTTACCTTCAGCGGCACCGTTGCCGGTGGCACCTACGACTTCAACGCCGTGGCGCTGCATGAGCTGACCGAGGTGATGGGCCGGCTGCTGCTGACCGGTGCCACCATCGGCACCTACACAAACAGTTATAGCGCGTATGACCTGTTCCATTGGTCTGCGCCGGGAACGCGGGATTTCGCCGCCTCGACGCCCGGCTACTTCTCGACTGACAGCGGCGCCACCAACCTGGGCAACTTCAATACGGTCGCCGGCGCTGATCCGGGAGACTGGGCGTCGAGCCCGGTGAAGGACGCGTTCGATGCATTCGGCACCTCCGGTATCACGGTACCCGTCAGCACCAATGATATCAGGGCCATGGATGCGATCGGCTGGAACCGCGCCGGGACGCTGTCTCCGGCGCCGATTCCGTCGGCACTGGCTGCGGCGCAAGGTGCGTCAGGGCTGGCGGCGAATGCATCATTGGTCGCTCTGTCCCTCGCGAACGCCGACGCGAATACCTACACCTTTGCGCTGGGTGGAGCCGGCGCTGCGTCCTTCGTGCTGTCGTCAGCCAATAATCAGGCGACAGTGGCGGCTGGCGCGTCCGGCGTGGCCGGCGCGGCAAACGGCCGGCTTTATGCGCTGAACGTGACGCCGATGAATGCCGCGACGGCTGCATCCGGGCCCGCAACGCCGCTCAACGTTATCGTCGGCAACGGGAACGGCAACACTGTCAGTATCTCCACCCTTACCGGTGCCCTCGGCACCGCCACGCCAACCTTCGTCTACGGGCTTGGTGGCGCCGACAGCATCAACGCCTCCGGCATGACCGGCAAGGTGTGGCTGAACGGGGGAGGCGGCGCCGACACCATGGGCGGTGGCAGCGGTGTGACAACCTATCTCTATGGCGCAACATCGGATTCCACAGCAGCGGCCATGGATGTCATTTCCAACTTCCATACCGCATCGGACTTCATCGATCTGACCGGGCTCGGCACCAGCCTCGCCTATGCCGGTCAGCTGAGCTCGTCCACGCTGGCGGCGAAATCGGTCGGCTGGCAGGTCGGCAGTGGCAGGACGAACGTCTATGTGAACACGTCGGCCGCGAGCGAAGCCCTGACGTCGACGGACATGAAGATCGCGCTGAGCGGAGCGCTGTCGCTGAAGGCAGGCAACTTCACACTGGCATAGCCGCGCCGCCTGTCGACGCGGCGCCGGTCGCCCGCGCAGGCGACTCTGCGCAATGAAACAGGTACCTAACGCACGTGGCCTCTGCCCACGCGCCACGGCGATGGTCTAGACTCGCCCGCAGTCGCCTGCTCGCGCCCTGCATGCGGGTTTGGCGGAGTGTGCCCGAATTTGTGTTACGCGTGCATGATGCTGTTGGTTCTCGTTGTCGTGTTCACCACCGCCGCGACCGCCGCCGTCGCCGTGACCGGCGGGGGCGTGGTGCAGAATTCCGGCGTTGACCTGCCCTGGATCGTCGCCGGCGCGCTCGCCGTCCTGGTGCTGTATCCGCTGTTTCGCGGCGTCGGTGCGCTCGCCGCGCGCTACACGCTGATGCGGCAGGTGGAGGCGATGGTCGAGCGGCACCTGATGGCGCTGCAACGGCGCCGGGCACAGCTTGTTACGCTGGACGCCTACGGCGAGCCGCAGCCGGAACGGTGGGACAGGGAGGTGGACTATTTCATTGCCCGTCAGGTGGAGCCGCAACTGACCAAGGCTGAACAGCGCGCGCTGGTTCGGACCCATGACCGCGTTGCCGCCCTGATTTGCCGGCTCGTTGAGGCGGCATCGGATGAGCCAGCGGATGCGGTGTCATTCACTGACGACATGACGCCGGCCCAATACGAACAATTCTGTGCGGAGCAATTACGCCGAGCAGGTTGGACGGCCCGGGTGACGATGCACAGTCGCGATCAGGGGGTCGACGTGATCGCCGAGAAGGAGACCGTGCGAATCGTTATTCAGTGCAAACTATATGCCCGCCCCGTCGGCAACCGCTCGGTGCAGGAGGCCGCGGCCGGAAGGGCACACGAGGATGCCGATTATGCCCTGGTCGTCTCCAACAACCGCTTTACGCCGGCGGCGGAGCAACTGGCAGCGACAAATGGAGTCCTGCTGCTGCACCATCGCGACCTGCCGCGGCTTGACGCTATTCTCAGCGCCCGCTCGTAACAGGCGGTTGCTGCATCGATAGGAGGAAGACCGCCATGATAGCTGCCGATGAAACGTTTTCCGGCACCTGGCCATACGAGCCCCGTTTCCACGCCGGCGCCGGCTACCGTCTTCACTACGTCGACGAAGGCGGCGGCCGCCCGGTCCTGCTGCTGCATGGCCAACCAACCTGGGGCTATATCTGGCGCCGCTTCATTCCGGCACTGGCAAAGACCCACCGCGTGATCGTCCCGGACCATATGGGCTTCGGCAAATCCGAGACGCCGCAGGATCGCCCCTACACACTGCAAAGCCATGTCGAAAATCTGGCCTCGTTGGTCGAGGCACTGGATCTGCGCGACGTCACGATCATCGGCCAGGACTGGGGCGGCCCGATCGGCGTCGGCTTCGCGGTCCGCCATCCGGAGCGCGTCCACAGTCTTGCGCTGATGAACACCGTCGTCGGCTATGGCACGGCCGGGCGGCGTGACCTGCCGAACCCGCTGGAGACGCCATGGTTCCGCTGGATTCGCGACGGCATCGACAACGGGCGAACCGAGGCCGTGCTGACGCAGCTTGGCTCGACCATTCTGTCGGTCATGCAGATCGTCGGGCTGGAGCGGCTGGACCGCGTCGATCAGACTTTCATCGACGCCTATGCGGCGCCATTTCCCACGCCGTCCGATTGCATCGGGGCGCTGAACTTTCCGCTCGACCTGGCTCTCGGTCGCATACGCGAATATGTAAGAGCCGGCATGGCGGGCGTGCCGGCACTGCGCACAAAGCCGGCGCTGCTGGTCGAGGGCATGCGCGACCGGGCCATTCCCGCTTCTCTCGCGATCGCCGATTTCCGTGGCCTCTGGCCCGAGGCGCCGGTTATCGAGGTGCCGGGCGCCGGTCACTACATCCAGGAAGACGCACCCGAGATCGTTATTCCGGCGCTGCAGACCTTTCTGGCGATGCTGGGCTGATCCCTAGCGCGGCAGGCGCAATGGCAGCAGCAGCAGGACGGCCAGCCCGCCGGCGCCACCGGCCAGCAGCAGCACGTCCAGCGGCGGCAGCGCTGTGACCAGCGGCGTGCTGACCGTGGGCGCGACCGCCTGCGCCAGTTGCACAGGCAGTGCCAGCCAGCCGAGGATTCGGGCGTATCCGTCGGCGCCGAACAGTGCCAACGGCAGGGTGCCGCGGTTGATCGTCATGATGCCGTTGCTCATGCCGTAGAGCAGCGTGAATGCCATTGCCGCAGGGAGTGGGCCGATCCACGGCGTGGTCAGCAGCAGCGCCGCGCCCAGCGGGAGCAGCAGCGCGGCCACACGGGCACGCACCAGCAGGCCGACACGCATGCCAATGGTCCAGTCCAGCATGCGCCCCGCCACCTGCCCGGGCCCGATCAGCGCGGCGACGGCGACCGCCTGCGCCGCGCCGAGGCCGATACCGCTCATCAGGCTGATCACATGCACGGCAATGGCGGATGTGATGAACCAGCGCAGCGCGAAAAAGGCGCCTAGGCAGATCGCTGCGCCGCGCCGGGCCCGCCTGCCTGACGCGGTGCCAGGCGCGGGCTTCGACGGTGGCGGCCGTGGCGGCGCCGGTGGAATCAACAGCCAGACCATCGGCAGGTTCACCAGCAGCATGATCCCGACATAGACCGCCAGCAGGCCGCGCCAGCCCAACGGCAGCAGCAGCGCCGCGCCGAAGGTCCAGAATACGGTGCTGGCAAACCCGGCGATCAGCGTGATGCCAGTGATGGTCGGTCCTGCCTCCTGCCGCAACAGGCCGCCAACCGTGGCGAAGGCGGCGTCGTACAGGCCCATCGACATGCCAAGGCCGATGATCGTCCAGCCGAGGAACCACACGGCAATATTGGGCGCCAGCGCCAGCGCCGCCTGGCCCGCTGCCATGACCACAATACTTACCAGCAGCGCGCCGCGCCCACCATGATGGTCGATCCACTTCCCGACTCGTGGTGCGCAGGCGCCGCTCACCAGCAGCGACCAGGAAAACGCGCCGAGGATCACCGACGGCGAGGCCTGCAGTGCCTCCGCCGCTG
>JAFEFW010000647.1 GCA_018240405.1 Pseudomonadota bacterium | reverse complement strand
CGACGGCGCTGGCGGCGGATGGCGATGCGGTGGAGGCCTCCGGCAGCATCACCGTCACGATCGACGATGTGGCGGTGGCCGGTCCGCCTGGCATAGGCGGTGAAACCGGCCCGCTCGCTTTCGCCCCAATGGGCCCGCGGCCGGTGCTGCGATTTGCCGATATCGGCCGCCCTTCGCCCAATGATGAATGGGTGCTGCAGGCGCTGGCCATCGATGATTCGGCGACGGCCGATGCAGCCGTGGTCAATACCGGCGTCGCCGACGAAAATCCGCTTGTCGCCACCGCCACAATCCGCCGCAACGCGCAGGACCCGCTGGTGCTGGCTGGCGCCGCGCAGGTGCCCCGCTCAGGTGCGATCGTCGGCTTGCGTCTCAGCCGCAACCGGCTCGGCATGGGCTACCGGCGTAACAATATCGGCACCTGGAGCGGTATCGAGCCGGGCGTCCGCCGCGGTGCACCACTGACGCCCGCCGTGGCGCTGAACGATTCCGGCACACCGGTGATTGCGCGGCTGGAGCGGCAGCCGGCCGGCGACATCACGGTTGCCACCTGGCATGTCGGCGCGGCGCCCGGCTGGCAAGCGGCGGTGCTGAATGTGGCCGGGTTGCCGACCGCTGACCAGCCCGACCTGACCGCGGCCAAGGATGGCCCCGCCCTCGGCTGCGCTATCCTGAACAATGCATTGCTGATTGTCGCCCCCACCGCGGACCACGCTACGCTTGGCGTCTGGCGCATCGACGGTGCGCTGACCGCCGCCCCCACCATCACCCGGCTTGATCAACCCGGCACCCGACTGCCGGCGGCGCGGATGGCGCCCGCGTGCTGCATCCATAGCGGCGACCTGTTCGTGCATGGCGGGGAGGATCCACAGCGCGGCATCCTCGGCGATCTGTGGTCGCTGGACCTGTCCGGCCCGGTGATCGGCGGCTGGATCCCGCACCTTGTGCGCGCGCCCCGCGACCGCCAGCACGAGGTCGCCCGCACCGGCGCAAGGCTGCTGTCAACGCCGTCCGGATTGGTGCTCATTGGCGGCGCCACCACCCTCGGCGGCATGGCGGCCAGCGTCTGGCGTGCCGAGGTCAGCCCTGGCCGGCCACGCCCGTCCTGGGCAGCGTTGCCGCCGTTGCCGATCACCGACGGCGCCGCCGGCACGTTGTGGTCGCGGGCCGATCCCACACGCCTGCACGCGCTGACCTGGGCCAATCGCACAGCGCCGCGCTGGTACGCCTGGGATGAGGGTGCGCGCGACTGGACGCCGGGTCCGCTCGAGACCGCCGGGACGCCGAACCCGCCAGCCGAGGGCGACGGGCTGTTCGTCGGCGACGAGTTCCTCGTCATCGGCCCGCCGCCGCTGCCGCCTAGCGAGGTGCTCGTCACCGTCGGCGGTAAGGGACGCATCGCCTTTCTGCCCGCGGTGGACCTCGCCGATGACGGTGACGCCCGCTTGTTCTTCCTGCAAGGCGACGGCAGCACGCAGCGTTGGTATCCGGCGGGGGAACCGGCGCGCGGCAGCCTGCGCCTGGGCGCCGGCCGCGAACAGCCGACCGCGGAACGCACGGCGCCGGCGCCACGGATCGGCATACCGGGCCGCCTGGCCTGGGCACCGTTCCGGCTGCGGCAACGCAACCTCGAGCCATGGCTGCGGCCGCTGGCGCTCGACCTGAGCCGCACCGTGGCACTCGACCCGCGCCTGGGTCGCGTCGCACTGCCGGCTGCCATCGCCCGCGGCCGCCTGGGCGCCAGCTTCCAGTTCGGACGCGCCGCCGCGCTCGGCCCCGGCTTTGTCCCGACCGGCCGCGTGGTGCCGGAAAGTTGGCAGGAACCGGCCGACCCGGACGCGCCGGAGCGCTTCGTCGTGCCGACGCCACCCGATCTGAACGGCGCCACGGTCACTGCCTGGGTCGCGCCTGAGGCCGCCGGCCTGACCGACACCGCACCGGTGGTCGCCAGTCTCAATGAGGCGATCCAACCCGGCGTAACCCGGCACATGATCGCCGTGCGCGGTTCGCCGCGGCTCGACCGGGCGACGCTGACGATCGGACAGTCGGAGGTGCTCTCGCTATTCCCGGACGCGGCCACCGCCTTGCCCTACGTCAACGCCAGCGATGGCGTCTCGCTGCTGCTGCAGGAACGGCTGGACACCAACGCCGATCCCGATCTCGGCCCATCCTGGTTCGTTGCCGGCCTGACGCTGGAAGGCGCGTTGCGCGCCGGGCTGAGCGCCGGCGTGCTGGATGTGCGCTGGTGCCGGCTGGCAGATCCCGCACAGGCGGGCCTGACCGTTATTGGCGCCAGCAGCCGGACCGCACTGGCGCATCTGACCCTGACGCCGGTGCGGCTGACGGTGCGACTGTTCGGCTGCCTGGTCGGCCGGCTGGAAGTCCCGCCCTGGGTCCAGCTCATTGCCGCCGGCTGCGTCTTCGACGGCGGTGCGCCCGACCAGCCAGCCATCAGAGCCGCCGGCGCCCGCGTGCGGCTGCGCCACTGCACCGTGCACGGCACCACCGAGGCCGGCGTGCTGGAAGCAAGCTCCTGCGCCTTTAAGGGCGCTGTCACCTGCGACCGGCCGGATCTCGGCTGGCTGCGCTATTCGATCGGGCACGGGGGCGGCCGGCTGCCGCTGCTGTACCAAAGCCTGACGCAACCGATCTCCTTTGAATCTCTCCTTCCAGCGCACCCCGACTACCTGGTGCTGTCCGACAACAATGGCGCCGCCGCGCTGGCCGCCGGCGAACGCCGCCGCGTGCCGGGCGCACATGACGAACGCAGCGCCCGCCTGACCGAACTCACAGAGCGGACCGGCGATTTCCTGCCGCTGGGTCTCTCGCCATGGCACGCCGATCGGGCCGTGGCGGACCTCTCCCGCATGCAACGGAGGCTGACGTGAAGGCGTATACGTCGCGCGCCCGGTTTGATGAAAGTCGGCGCTTTACCTTCGTCGGCGAGGAGATGGGCCGGGTGCGGCTCGATTCCGACGCCAACGAGCAGGCGCGCCTGGTGCGCACGGACGCGCGGCGGCGCAGCGGCGATCTGGCCGAGGGCTCGCCGGACGACGGCTTCCTGATCGGCGCGACGCAGTTGCTCGACCCGATCGCCAGCACCGTTGGCTGGGCGATTGAAGAATTCGGCGCCAGCGAGGAGCGGCGCATCCGCCCGGAACTGCGCCTCGACCGGCGCGAGCCGGAATCCCTGCCGCATGTCATTCACGTCCGCGGCGCGCTGAGTGCTACGCGCACGCTGGCCCCCGGTATCGATCTGCTGCACCTGTCGCTGACCGCAGGCGGGACCACGACGGCAAACGCGCTGATCTTCCAGGTGCGCTTCCAGCGTCAGCCGACCGATGACGAGATCGTCGATGTCGGTCCCTTTGTCCTCGATGCCAATGGCACACGCGTCCGCGTCGGCGCGCTGGATGCGGCGACCTTCACCGGCGACTGGCAGATCGTGCGCGTGCCGCTGAGCGACCTAGCCGCCCTGCCCCGCACGGCGCTGCCGGACGGGTCGCAGGGGCTGATCCTGACCGGCTGGGGCTTCCTCGGCCTGCCGCCGCGCGCCAATGTGTCATTCGATGCGCTGCTGGCCGAGACGGCGGACGTCACCGACGCCGATGTCGTCATCCGCGGTGGCGACGGCACGCTGGCACGCGCCGGGCGGCTGTATGTGCAGGGCTATCGCACCTTCATCGAGCGCGACTGGCGTTACTCGACGCAGCCGTCCCTGCCCTCCCCTGCGCCGCTGGCGCGTCCGGCCGACCTGACGGAGCGCACACTGGTCGAGATCGACATCTGGGAGCGGCCGAAGCACAGCTACCAGGATCCGTTCATCTCCGAACCCGCGCTGGACGGTGACGACCCCACCTTCCGCGGCCAGAAGGTGACGCAGGTGCGCGTCCGCCCGCTGCCGGCGAACCAGCCGGTTTCCGTCGCAACACCGACCGGCGGCGGGAGGCTGACCACCAACATTCCCGCCGGCGCGCTGCCGGACCGGTTCCCGCCCGAACCAGCCGATCCCTGCCGCGACCGCTGCCTGTTCAGCGAGAACGTCTCCACCGGTGAGGGCTATCGCGGCCGCGACAATATCCATGTGCGCGTCGAAATCCTTGCCACAGATGGCGCGCGGCCGGTCATCGGCTGGTCGCGCAACAACGGCGCCACGGTCGCGCCACTGGTCGCCGACGCGGCGGACACGGCGTTGTCGGTCACCGTCTCCAGCGACAATGCGCGTCGTTTCATGGCCGGCGACATGGTGGTGATCGAGGATGAGCGCAGCCGGCTCGATCCCGACCGTGACATCCATCGCGCCCGCCTGCGCCGCCTGCGTTCCGTCGACACCGCCACCGGCCGGCTGGAGTTCGAACCCGCTGGCGTCACCGTCACCACCGACCCCGATGCGCTGGTCGTCGGCGGACCGCTCGGGCGCGGCTTCGCCGTATCCGACCATGCTGCGATCCGGCTGTGGGACGGCGTCGACTGGCTGCTGACCGGCGTGCGCTACAACCTCGCTGACGGCATCACCTTCGCCTTCTCCGGCAACGACTTCCGCACCACCGAATACTGGAGCTTCATTGCCCGCGTCACCAACCCCGACGGCGGCGCGCTGGGCGTGGTGGAGCAACTGACCAACGCACCGGTGCACGGGCCCTGGCATGCGCGCGCGCCGCTGGCGCTGGTAACCTGGACCGCGACCGGCCGGACGTTCGAAGACCTCCGCCTGCGCTTCATGCCGCTGCAGGATGTGCGCGACCGGCTGATCGAACTCGGCCGCCGCCACCTCTCGCCCGGCGCCTTCACCATCGTCGTCGGCGACGGTGTGCGCACCTACGGTGACATCGACCAGAACCTGGAAGAAGGCGTCACCGGCGATGAAGCTATCCAGGCCGCCCTCGACCAACTCGGCCCCGCCGGCGGGTCGATCTACATCCGCGCCGGGCAGTACCAGCTCGACCATCCGGTGCTGCTGCTGGAACGGAGCAATATCAGCATCCTGGGCGACCCCGGCGCGTCACGGCTGGACGTGCGCGGCGCCGGCGGCGCGTTTTTCCTCGATTCCTGCGGCCACCAGGGCGGCGTGTCGCTGGAGGGGCTGGACCTGACCGAGGCCCCGGCCGAAACCACGCGCGCCGGCGGCTCCCTGGTGCCCGACCTTGACGCCAGCCTTGGCCGTAACGCGGAACGGCCGGGCGACCTGCTGGCGGCAATCCCGTTCCGGCCGGTGGACCTGATCCCGCCGACCGTCGCCACCACCGTCGACCTGCTCGGCCAACTGGCCAGCACGATCCGCGTCCTGCGCCCCAGCGCCGGGCGGGCGGGGCTGTCGGTGGTGCGGACGATCACCCGGCTGCGGGCCTTGCAGCGCGCGCAGCCCGACCTGCCGCTGGAGCAATCGGCGCCGGACGAACTGGCCGTCCTGCGCACCCTGCCACATGGTGTGGTGACGATCAGTGACAGCAGCCGCATCCGGCTGGAAAAGCTGACGGTCGCGTCGCAGGTTACCGGTTCGGCGGACGGCACGATCGCCGCCGGCGTGCTGCTGGTCGGCACCTGCGTCGACGTGACGGTCAGTGGCAACCGCATCAGCGCGTCGTCGGGCATCGTCGCCGCGGCATACGGCCGGCTGCTGACGGCGCCGGCCTTCATCCTGCGGCCACGTGCCGGGCTGTTCCTCAACGGCGTGACACTCAGCGGCAACCACCTGATCGACTCTGGCACCGGCGTTTACGGCATTCGCATCGCCGACGGGGACCTGACTGGCCTTGCGATCAGCGACAACGTCATCGACGGGTTCGACATCGGCATCGGCTTCGAGGACAGGGCGGAATCCCGCTTTGGGGAGCCGGTAGACCGCACCGTGGTCAGCAACAACCGGGTGGGGTCGTCCCGGCGCATCGGTATCCGCGTCGGCGGCGACGGCGCCGATATCGACAGCAACGATGTGCGCCTGGCGCCGGGTGATGCCCGCCTGCACGCGGCGATCCAGGTCACCGGCAGCCAGAACCGCGTACGCGACAACTGGCTTACCCTGCCGCAGAGCGCGGGCAACCGGCCGCCGCTGGCGCTGGAGGCCGGCATCGTGGTCGGCCTCGGCATCGAGGACGGCACCACCGCCGACCGAGCAGTGTCGGACATCGAGGTCATCGGCAATCGCATCGAAGGCGCCGGCGCCACCACTCTGGCGTCCGGCATCGTTATCGCCGGTGCCCTGCCGATCCACGGCGTGACCCTGCGCGGCAATACCATTGGCAGCCTGGGCGATGCCGGGATCCGAGCAGTGGGGCAGCAAGCGGCAATTGGCGGGCTGACGATTGAAGGCAACCGGATCGCAACCGTCTCGCTCGCCTACCTGTCCTGGGCCCCGGCGCTGCTGGACGACATCCGCACATTGGCGCCCGGAGTGGCCATCGCGGCCAATGCCACGTCATCCGCCGTGTTGACCGCGTTGAACGCCGCCGCGACCGTGCCGCGCGCGGCCACCGAGGCGGTGCTGCGCTGGCTGGAAGCGGCGACGCTGCGGGGCGGCATCGTGCTGTCGCTGGCCGAGGAGTGCGTCGTGCGCGGCAACAGCGTACGTCAGATCGGCGGCGGCGACCTGCCGGCCGGCTTCATCGCACCAGGCGCGGAAGTGCGCACCGGCGCGATCATCGCTGTCGGCGGACGGGACGTGGCTGTGCAGGACAACGAAGTCGAGCAGGTGAAGGGCGCGGTCGAGCGGCCGCCGCCGCCGCCGCCACCACCACCGCGCCGGCCGCCGATCTTCGACCACCTCCGTGGTCTGGATCTGTCGAACGCCACGCTGCAGGCGGCGAAGCCCAATGTCTTCGCCGGTTCGGTGGCATTGCGGCGGCAACTGATCCAGTATGCCCAGGGCACCAGCGCGGACCGCCAGCGCCTGGGCACGCGTATCTACGGCGCGCTGGACGCCCTGCAGGGCGCCATGGACAGCTACGCGCCATCCACCAAGCGAACGGCGACGCAGCTTGGCGACGCGCTCAGCGCCATGCTGCGGTCGCAGAGCGCCGCGTCGCACTTGGCCTCGGCCAACATGGCGCGTGCCATCCTGTCCGATGCCGCGGCCCTGACCGCGAACGACGGCACAATCACTGATGTGTGGTCGGTCGCGGCCCGCTTTGATCAGGTGGCGCTTGGCGACGACAATGCCGCCGTTACGGCGGCGGCGCAGGATGTGGTGACCGCCGCGCCCGACCTGCTGAAGGATCTGGGCGAGCTGAACATTCCGCTGGTGGAGCGCGCCAACGCGGTGGTCCGAGAGCCGGCGAACATGGCCGCCCGCCTCGCTTTGGCCGACGCACTCGGCACCGTCGCCGAGGCGCGCACGCGGAAGGTGACATTCGAAACCAGCCTGCCACCGGGCGGGCCGAGCACGCAGGACAAGGCGGTGTTCGACGGGCTGGTGCGGGTGATCCAGAATGGTCTGGGCGAGGCAACGCCCGCGCCGACGTCAATCGGTGGGCTGCAGAACAGCGTCGATGCGCTGGCAGCGAATCTTGACCGGGTGCAGGACGGGCTGGCCCAGCGCCTGCGCTCTGACTTCCAGACGCTGAAGCAGACCCAGCGGCCGACGGCGGAACAGATCGCGCGTTTCCGGGCGACGGTGTCCCGCATCGGCGACCTTGCCGCCGGCAATATCAGCGGCGCGGCGGTCAACGCCGGCGACGTGCAGGCGCAGATGACGCGTTTCACCGCCGAACTCGTGGTCATCAGCGCGCGGCAACTGGACTCTAGGCTGGCGGAACTGTCGGTCGACAGCGACGCCGCCGCTCTGCGCCTGCTGCGGCTGATGCATTCCAGCGCCGGGCAATTGGTCGCGCTGGTCGACCAGCCCTCGCTGGCGACCCGGGCCAAGGCGGTGGAGACCGCGGTGGCGGCGGCAGTGTCCGACCCAGCGAACCGGGGGAAGCACCAGCAGGAGGCGCGCGACGCACTGGCCGATCTGCTGGCGGAGCAAAGTCGCCTCGCCGGGGTCGAACTGCAGACGGTGACGCCGGTCGAGGCCAGCGGTGCCAGCACCGAACGCGTCGCCTCCCTCGGCCAGTTACTGCTGGATGTGCAGGCGACCACGGATGCCGACACGTTCCGCGAGGGGTTGTCGCTGTTCTCGGAGCACGTGCAGCGCTCCGCTGATGAGCTTGGGCTCGCCGCGGATGGGCGCGAACTCGTGTTGAGCCAGTTGCGCGACGGCACGGCGGCACTGGCGGGCGGACCGACGTCGCAGACGCGCGCCGCCGGCCTCGCCAGCCTTGGTAATGTCGTCGAGCGCCTGGGCGAGCAGGCCGCGAAGGTGCCGGAGGCAACCGAGGAATCCGACGCGGTGCGTACGCTGGGCGGCGTGTTGCGGCGCGCGCTGAGCACGGAGGGTGACGAGGCGACACGGCTGGAGGCGGTCCGCGGCTTCGTGCTCGCCAATCCGGATGCGCTGGCGGCGTCGCGCGCGCAGAGCATCCGGGCAGTGGATACGGTGGCGAACGTGTTCCGGCCTGTGCGGGATATGCTGGGCATCATCGCCCGCGTGCCGCGCATCCCCATCTTTGTGCCCGGACCGGCGCCGGTGCGCCCGCATCCGGCCGATGGGCTGTTTGCGGCAGGCATTGGCGAGCGGTTGCACGCCGCCGGCAACACGATCGAGGACGTGCGCGTCGGCATCGCCATCGGCGCCCCGGCGACACATCCGCTGGTACCGCCTGACGCCACGACGCCTGCCGTGACGCTGGCGGGAAATCGCGTGTTCGGCGCAGCGGTCGGCGCTATCGATGTCGACCCCGGCGCGGACAGCCGGGCGAAGGTGACCGGGAATGAGGTCGCCGGAAGCGGCGGCGTGGCGGTGACGGATGCCGACGCGTTCGGCCAGTCGATCATCCGGGTGCGCGGGCGCGGCGACCTTGCCGTCGACAACAACCGGCTGCGCGACAACGGCAACAGCGGCGGACAGACGCCGCTGCACGAGATCCTGATCGACTGGGACGGCGACGTGGCGGTGCGCGACAACCGCATCCGTCATGCCGGTACCGGCGCGGGGGGTGCCGGCATCGTCGCCGTCTACGGCACGATCGATGCCGCGCTGGTGCGCTCGCTGTCATTGAACCCACCGCTGTCGGCTGATCCACCGGCGCCGCCGAAGCCAACCAACCTGAAGGGCACGGTCAGTTCGACGCTGCTGGACAGCCTGCTGGCGTCCGGCCTGACCAAGGCCGGCACACTCGGCGGCACGCGGTCGGCCATTGATGCCGGCGGGCTGAAGCTGGAGACGGCGCCGTCGCAGCCCGCCTATGCCGTCTATACGGCGGCGGCACGTCCCGCGCCCGTGGTCACGACGGCGGAAACCCGGGCTCGGGCCTGGCTGGACCGGCCGGTTGCAACCACGGCGACAGTGGCCTCGCCGCTGCTGGATTTCATCCGCAAGCCGATCATCGGCATCATCCGCTTCCCGCCGATCCTCGCGGCGCCACGCTGGTCGCTGCAGGTTGGCGGCAACGATATCGTCGCCAACGGCCCGGCATTGCTGGTGCTGGCGGGGCCCGGCCCGATCCTGTCGGCCACCGTTGTGGGCAACGACTTCGAGACGCTGGCGGCGACGGCGGCGGTGTATCTGCGCGACGTCGATACGACGATCTTCAGCGAGAACCGCTGCGAATCGCTGCGTTATACCAACGTCGCGGTGATACGTTGCCGGCAGTCGCTGGTGTCGGTCGTCGGCAACGCCGCGGTGGGATCGGAGCCGGTGGTGCGGCCACCGCGTCCGGTGCCACTGCCCAAGCCGCTGCCGACGCGGCCGGGCGCCATCGCCGGCAGCGTGTTCCTGACCGCCGACCTCGGCACTGGTTCCGCCGTCAGCCTGCCACTCGACAGCAAGGTGCTGCTGGACAAGATCAGGGCAACGCAGGACACGTCCTTCGGCACGGCCGCGGACACCGCACAGGCGAATTTCGGCCGCTTCGCACTTCGCAACGCCGCGGCGATGGAGGCCAATCTGACCGCGACGCTGGCGAGGCGCTCCGGCCGAACGCTGACCATGGAGGATCTCGCGGGCATAGACCGATCGCGCATCGTGTTGCGCGATCCGGCCAGCGACGCCAACACGCCCGGCGCCGCGCCGTCCGCCGATGCGGCGGCGCGCGCGGCCGGCGTTTCGGTTAGTGCCGGCGACCTGATCGTCAACAGCACGGAGCTCGCGCCCACCGACAAGATTTTCGGCCTGGCAAGGCTCTCCGGTCTGTCCGACGTGCAGGCGAACCAGTTCGTCCGCAGTCAGTTGATCGCCGCCGAGGGCAATCACGCCGCGGCGCTGGCGAAGACCGTGCGGGACCTGACGGGCGTGGATTCGACAGCGTCCGCGGCGGTGCCAGCGCCAACCGCCAGCAATCTGCTTGAGCAGATGCTGGTGCTTGCCGTCGCCGATAAGGATATCCAGCCTGTCGTCGATCCCGTGCGGCCGGTGATCATTCCGCGTCCGCGCGGGCCGCTGCAGTACTCGATCGTCATCCTCGGCGGCAGCCGCATCGCCGCCGTGGGCAATACCTCGACCGCCGGCGTCTACACCCAACCGGGCGTGGACGTGGTGCAACTCAACCCGTGAGCCCGGAGGCGACGTCATGTCCGACAGCATCCCCAGGGGACTGACTGCCGCCCACCTGTTTCAGGCGGCGCTGCCAGCGGAGCCGAATGTCTCGGACGACACAGCCGAGACGGCGCTGCCGCTGCGGCGGGCGCTATACGAACGCGCGCTGTCACGGGTCACCGACAGAGCGGTGCTGAGCGACGCCTGGCGCGACCGCATCCGCATCGACCCGCCGCCGGCGGCGCCGGCCACATTGCAGGACCTGATCGCGGCGGCGCGTGATCGGCTTCGCCAGGACCGGCAGCGCGACGACAGCGACGAACTCGACCGCCGGCGCTTCGTGCTGCGGCGGGTGCTGGACGGGCTGCAGCCATGAGCCTGCGGACGCAACTCGAAAGCTTCCCGCCGCACACACAACTTCTGCTGTTTACCACGCTGGGCCATGTCTATGTCGGCATGCTGACCGACATTCAGGATGACAGCATCCAGGTCACGCGTTCCGACGGGTCCGCAACGATCGCGCTGAACCTCAACGACATCTCCGGCGTGCGGCCGCTGATCGAGGAGCGCGAGGACAGGGCATGATCGAAGACCTGATCCAGCAGCTTGTTGACCGGCTCGACAATCGCTTCCTCGGCAAATATCGCGGCTATGTGCACGACGTGAACGATCCGCAGAATTGCGGCCGGATCAGGGCTATCGTGCCGCGCCTGCTGGGCGAGAAGACACCAACCGGCTGGGCAATGCCCGCTGCGCCCTATGCCGGGCCGAACCAGGGGTTCTTCGCGGTGCCAGAACCGGGCTCCGGGGTATGGATCGAGTTCGAGGAAGGCGACTTATCGAAACCGATCTGGACCGGTGCCTGGTGGGGCGCGCCCACCTCCGACGACCTCGGCACGCCCGACAGCACCGCCCGCAAGCCGATCCCGGAATCCGAACAGCCGGCGCCGCTGGGCGCCACAGACTGGACCGCACCATCGCGCACGCCGGAAACGCCGCAGCACGAATATCCGCGCCAGTCGCCCACACCGCAGGTCCGCATCCTGAAATCCGCTAGCGGCCATCATATTGTGCTGGACGACCGGCCGGAGTTCGAACGCATCGAGATTCATGACAGCAAGGGCAACCGGCTGATCCTCAGCCGCGAGGGCCTCGATCGTATCATGAGCAACGAAAGGGTGCTGAACAAAGGCGCCCGGTCCGCGGAGATCACGGGCAAGGACGACCTGACCGTCGGCGGCGCGCAGACCGAAACAATCAGCAAGGATCATAACCGGTCCGTTGGAGGCGACGCCACGCTGACCGTCTCCGGCAATCTGACCGAAACGATAGGCGGCACCGGCTTCATCCGGACGGTTGACCATACCGGCGTGACGATCACCATCGGCGGGCCGCTGACGGAGAATATCGGCGGCTCCGTCGACCGCACCGTAGCCGGATCGATCAGCGACACCACCGTCGGCGGCTACGGGCTCACCAGTGCCGGCGGGGTGAACATCACCTCGGGCAGCTCGGTGAAAATCGCCGCGGGCATGGCGGATCTCAGCCTCAACGCCTTCGCCGTCGACGGCCTCCTCGGCAATATCTCCCTGAACACCAAATTGGGGATGATGCAGCTCGGCGGCCTGACAGCCATCTCGCCCATGGTGCTGGGCGACGGCCTGGCGATCCACCTGACGATGCTGGCGCAGATCCTGAAGGCCGTGAACCCACTGACCGTGGCTGCCTACGGCCCGGCGCTCGATGTCTGGGCGGCGCTGACGCCGGTGATGGACCTGTCCTACTACGGCTTCATCAAGCGGTTCCCGGTAGGCTAGCGGAAGGAAACTCATGTATGGATGAAACGAAGCCACCGGTTTGGCAGCGATTGGATCTCTCGAACCTGGAGAACCGGCTGCTGGAGGTGAAGCACTTGCTGGAACAGGCGGCCGCGCTGTCGATCGCCGCCGACGGCGAGCGTGTGGCGACAGTGGTCCGGCAGAGTGCACGGCAGGCGGAGGCAGAGCGTGCCGACCCACAGCGGCGACGCTACCGCTGACCTTCAGGCGCTGCTGGAGGAGCATTGCCCGGTCGTAGCGACCGAGGCGATGGCCGCCGGCGCGTTTCCACCGCTGCCCGGCGGCACCGACGGGTCGGACAAGCTGCGCTGGCGGCGCCTCGTGCTGGGCGACATTCCCGGGCTAGACTTGGTGTTGTCCACGGTCAGCGCCCCGCTGAACGTCGTCGCCGCCATCCTGGAGTTCATCGCCGGCGTTTTGGACATCATCTCGGCGCTGCTGCTCGCCATCCCAGACATCATCAAGGCGCTGGTGATGGCAGCGTATACGCTGCTGAAACAGATCATCGACGACTTCCTGAACACCGGCGTCTATCTGTATTTCGACGCGCCCGGCATCACGTCCAACATCGCGACACTCAGCGACATGGGCATGGACGAACCCGAAATGCCGAAATGGCTGGCGGGCGACAAGATGTCCAAGCCGTCCGCGGCTGCCAGCGGCTTCGACGCCTGGGCGCACTCCTTCGAACAGTCCTTCGACGATCCGGGCGATGAGCAGCGCCCGATCCTGTCCGACAGCGCCGCGATCGAGGCGCTGTTCATCGTTGCGACAGCGCCGCAGCTTGTGGACCTCGGGCCATTTCTCGATCTGTTGCGCCAGCTGATCGACCTGTCGGAGTTCAAGGCGGCAATCGACGGCTTCAAGTTTCCGGCTCCGGATCCCGACCGCAAGCGGCTGCGGCAGAACTCGGTCGCGCCCGACTGGCGGTCGTTCAAGCTGCGCGACATCGGGCCACCGAGCTATCCGCTGCGCAAGCTGGAGAAGGTTCCGGAATACCTGAAGACGTTGCTCCTTAATATCGACAACATCGTTGCGCTGATCAAGAAGCTGATCGCGGCCATCCGCAGCAAGATCGAGGTGTTGAAGGAACTGATCGCGCTGATCCAGGCGGTGGTAGACCTGATCAAGGCACTGTCTGCCACCGGTTTGCACGCGCTGCCTGTGGTGACAGCCGAGGGTGTCACGGGCTTGAAGAAAGCGTTCCTGGAAGCCGAGAACCGGCCGAACACTGGCCCGGACGGCAAGACGCAGGGCGCCAATGCCATCGTTGGCGTCTGCCTGCTGCAGGGTGCCAGCGGCCTTGGCCCCAACCCTCAGGCACTTTGGGCTCTGCTAGGCCAGGGCAAGTCGTTCGACCAGGCCTACGCCGGCGTCATCAAGGACTTCACGGAAGGCAAGGATGCCGCGGTGAAGGCCTGGGAGGACACTAAGGCGATGGCAACAGAAACCTGGAAAGGCGTTGAGGGCGGCGGCGATCTGCCGACCGACAAGGGGCTGCTCGGTCTGTGGGGCGACCTGAAGGGTGCGACCAAGGCGGAAGGTGATCAGATTACCAAGGACTACGAAAAGACCAAGCGTCAACTGGGCCTGAGCGACGAGGAACTGGAAGCCGGCATGGCGCAGGATCGCAACGCGACGATGCTGAAACTGCAGCAGGCCCAGGCGCAGGGCGCGCCGCTGTCGCCGCAGGCGCTGGCACATATCGAAGCGACCCGCAGGGCACGCGGCCGTGGCGCACGGTCGCTCGCCCTTGCTGCGTCGCAAGGCGCGTTCCCGAAGCCGCAGGGGCGCTGACGCCGATGCGCAACGCCCGCTTGCTGCGCACCGAACTGGACCTGTGGAAGCTCGCGTGGCAGCAGATCGAGACATTTCTTGATCGCATCGAGGGTGCGCAGAACCAGGACCGGTCCGCTGCCAACAAGGTCGCGGCACTGCTGCGTGTGGCGCAGGTGATCGAGCACCAGCGCGCCGCGCGCTACGACGTGAAGTACCTGTGTGACCCGTTTATCGACCGGCAAACGACGCAGTGGGATCGCGACTACCGCAAATGGCGCATCCCCGGCACGGATGAGCTTGAACTGGCAGTGGGGTCGCTGGCGACCAACGACGATGACGGCGCGCTGGAGTCGGTCGTGCTGTTCCCACCGGCCGACCTGTTCGAGGTCAGCGTCGAACCGTCCGATCCACGCGCGGCCGAGGCGGTTGACGGCATGGTGACAGTGCGGCTGCCGTCCTATCCGGCCTCGGGCAACCAGACGATCTTCGGCACACCGATCGACTACACCATGCCCGGCGCGTTGATTGCACCGCCGCCGGCGCTCGATATCGAGGAGGAGGACGACACCACCAGCTTGTTCTCCCGCGATGCCCGCAAGCAGGCCGCAACCGATGTCGACCGTACACAGGACCGGGTCCGTAGCTGGTCCGACCTCTGTCGCACCCGCCGCGGCGTCCGGGCCGGCGCCGCAGAGTCCGAGGTAAAAGGCTGCGGCGGCAGCACGCCGGCGGCGCCGCAACTCTGGCAGGCAAGCTTTGATGCGCAGGCGCGTGCCATCGTCGCGGCAACACGGGCGAACACGCTGTATCCGAATGCCACCGGCATCCTGGGCACGGTCGCCTCAGCCGCGCGCAACGCCATCACGATCGGCAGCGCGGACGCCGCTGCATTGACTGCGGCAAAAGAAGTGCTGGCCAAAGAGGGCACGCAAAGCGAGACCTTGCTGCCGGCGATCGAGACCGCAGAATCCGCACTCGGCGGACAGCCCAACCTCTTCCGGGATGTGGCCGCGGCCGCCGACGCACTCGGCGCCGCAGTACAATCGCCGCCGCTGGGCTGGCCGGTCGCCAGCGCAACGCAGACACTGCGGAATCAGCGTGCCACTACGCTGATCCAGGCGCTCGACCGCCTTGCTCCCATTCTCGCGCCCTTGCCCCTCTTCCTGCTGCCACCTGAGGATGGCGCCATGGCCGAGGAACTTGACCGCGCCGTCAAGTCCCGGATCGGCTATCCGGACGGTTCGCTGCGAACCCTGCGGGCGCTCGAGACGACCTTCCTCGCCACCTGGCCCACGAGGTTGTTCTGGCTGCGGCAGCGTTATGACCTTGTGCTGCGTCCGATCGTCACCCGCGTGCGCGCGCCGTTCATCGCCGGTCTCAGGGCCTTGCTGCGCGGCGGCCCGACCGGGCTGCCGGTGCAGGGGCTGGACCTGCGCACCCAGGCACCGGTCGGCGGCGAGACATTGTCGCTGGAACAGCCAGCCTCCATGGGCCCAGCGCTCGACGTCATCGAAGTGGGACATGTCGGCATGCTGATGCAAGACCGGCCGACGGCGGCGATCATCCTGGGTCTGGCATCCTCGGGCGGACGCATTGAGTTGAACACGCTGCCGCTGAGCGTGTCCGTCGCGCCCACGTCCGAGGCGCCGGGTTCGCCAGGCCTGGTGCCGGGCGGGCAGGAAATCCTGACCTATGTCCCTGGTTCCGGCTTCACCGATGGCGAACTGCGCGCCGGCGAAGCGAATGCCGGGCCGGCCTGGGACGGGCTGATGCGCCAGACGCTGTCGCTCTGGTCCCGCCTGGCGCTGGTGTTCGGGCGATCACGGATCGATAGCGAGATCGCACCGGCGCACATACCCGATCCGTCCTCGGCACCACTGCAGACGCTGGCGCTGTACGGCGAGGTGCCGGCGCAGGCCTCCACGATTGTCATTTCGGCGCTGCCGTCCGGATTCTGGAACCGAGCCGCTCCCGACGATCCGGTCCCGCTGCTCGGCCGCCCGGGCGAAACGTTACTGCTGCGCGGTCGCGGGGAACCGGATGCCGAAGGTGCCGCCGGTCAGATGCGGCAGTCGGTTGTCGAGGTCGACTCCGTCTTCCGCACCACTGGATCAATGCTGCGGCAGATGGATACCTCCAGCGCGGCGCTGCTGTCCGCGGTGCCGGCGGAAGGTGCGGCAAGCGCGTGCCCCGCCCTGATCTGCGGCCCGGAGGAGGACGTCGCGGTGCTGCTGTTGAAGCGTTCCTGGCAGCGCAAGAAGCTGGTGAGCGACGTGACGCTGCGCCGCGACTTCCTGGGCTTCGATCTGCCCAGCCTGGCAACGGAGCGGCTGCTGCCGGGGGGCGTCCTGGACCGCCTGCTGGATGCCGGTGAGCGGATCAGTGACGGCGGTGTGGAGCGCGGCGAGGAGTTTGCCGCAGCGCTGGAAACACTGGCCGGGTGGACCCGCTATGCCCGTTGATCCGTCCGCCCAGGAAGCCCGCGACGACCTGTACCGGCTGGCGTCGCTGCTGGGCGAGTTGGTGCGCATCATGGACCCGCTGCCGCAGGGGAGTTACGGCGAGTTCCAGGTCGAGACGCTTCCCCCGCCGCCGCTGCCGCCGACCGGCATTCCCGGCACCCAGCCAGGATCTGTCGGCGGTCGTGCGCCGGCGCGGTCGGCGGCCGAATGGGTTGGGCTGGTCGGCAACCGCCCGGCGCCGCGTCCCGTCCGGCCGTTGCCGCCCTGGGTGGAGCCGCCTGCTGCGGCTGCGCCTGGGGGGACCGCACATGACGGGCCGCCCGCTCCGGCACCGACAGTGGCGCCGACAGCGAAAGCGCGCCCAGCCGCCGGTCGGGACCCGGACGGTGGATCGGGCTCGGGCGGTGGCGGCCACCGTTCAGGGGGCCCGGCAACAGCAGAAACCCCTGCGTCAGAGCCGCGGACCGCGTTTGGGGCTCAGGGCTCGAAGACGCCAACGGTGCGAGCGCCGCCTGTGGCGGATCAGGCCGCACCGGGTCTACCCGCGGGCCGGCATGGTCTATCGGTCGAGCCGCCCCTGCCCCATCCTGGTCCGGTGGTTGCCCCGTCCGAGCCGCGACTGCCAGGGGAGCGAGCGGCTGCGACGCCAGCGCCACCGACTGCATTCCCTGCGGCAGCGCCAGAGGCCATGCAGCGCGCCGAGGTCCGGCCGAATCCGCGGCGGCCGGCGCCGACCGCGGTGGTGACAACGCGCCTGCCGGCACCGGGGCCTCAGGCGCGCGCCGAACCAGCCGTGCCACACCTCGGCGTTCCAGATCTCGGCCGTCCGGTGGCGGCTGGCCGCGTACGGATTCCCGCGACCCACAACCCGTCCCTCCCCCGCCGCATTGGTAGCGTGCCGGTTGGCACGTTGCCGCCGCCGGCGCCCGTGATTGCGTTTGCCGTTCCGACCCTGCACCCGGAGCCGGAACCGCAAGCGCCAGCGGAGCAGGCGGCACCGTGGCCGCAGGACGATTGGAAGCCCGCGGACGACGCAATGCCGCCCGTCGCACAGGCGGCCACAACAAGGCGGTTCGTGCGTGGCAGCCGCATCCTCGGCACTCTGGCTGCCGGTGTTGCCGCGCGAATCGAGGGGTCGCTGCAACGCCGCTTCACCGGCCGCCTGGCGCTGCGGCTGCCATGACAGGGTTCCCGCCCGACGCGAAGTTGGCACAGGTGGTGCGGTCGCTACTGACTGCGCTGCCCGAGGATCACGCCACTCTGTTGCAAGCCGACCGCTTCGCCGAGGCGCGCGACGCGCTGGTCCGGCTGGCCGACCCGGCCTGGCTGCAAGCCGCAGTCGGTGCCACCACGCCGGGCGAGGCCGCCGCGCTCGCCGACCGCTTGCTGCAACGTTGGTCGCGTCTTGGTCCGGTGCGCCTGGAGCCGGCGGCCGCGATCGACGGACCGGCCGAGATCTGGATCGGCGACGCCGCCCCGGACACGGCCTACCGTGCGGTTGTCAGCGGGCTGGAGCCAGACTGGTCCGTGCTGTGGTCTGGCGATGCGGCGGTGCTGCCGGATGGGCACAGCGCCAGGCTGACGGTGGATGACGCAAATGAGTCCGCCAGGCTCGCAGTGCGGGTGATCGGCCGCAGCGAACAGGGCCGCTGCATCGTGACCGCCGAGCGGACTGTCAAACTGCGGCGCCTCCGCGTGCGGCTCGATCCGACGCGGCGGGTTCTCTGGCTGATGGACGCTGCCGACCACCCGCTCGCGCGGCAGGAAGCACGGATCGGAGAGACCGCGTATACGACGAGTGAAGCCGGCAGCATCGACCTCGCGGCGCCTCTACCCCCCGGCACCGTGGTGTCACTGGGTAGCGCCGTGGTTCAGTGCCCCTGACGGAGGACGCGCAGATGGCCACTGCCGCGATCCGTCGCCCACCGGAGCCCGCGGCGACCGAACCGCCGAAACCTGCCGCAATGCCCGCTGCGCCGGCGAGTGCCGTCGCGCCCGTCGCGCCGGGACCGGTTGGCGCTTCGTTCCACGCGGCGTCAGCCCCGGCCCTGTATCCGCCGGCAGCGGAGCGGGTCCGAAAGCAAGCCGCGCGGCCTCTCGGTCGTCATGACCGGCGCACGCTGTGCAAGCTGCTTGAGGCCGGACTTCCAGGAACACCGTCGCCTGCCCTTGCCGGTTGGCTGGCTGCGGTTCCGCCAGCGGATCGACCGAGAGGTCCGCGAAGGTATCGACGAAATTCAATGGGTTCCTGATCTCATGCGCGACACCGCTTGAGCGTTGGCCGAGCGGGGCGAGTTTTTTCGGTCTGCAGTGCAGCGTGGCGACACAGTCATCGGCCAGGCCGTTGGCGGCCCTGAGGAGGAAGACGCAAGGGCTTGGAAGGCCGTGCCCTTGATGCGATGAAGGCGCCGCAAACGCAGGAGGAAACAATGGGTCTGTTGGACGGCAGGGTTGGCATCATCACTGGCGGCGCCATGGGCATCGGCGCCGCCACCGCACGGGCGTTGGCGCGCGAGGGCGCGAAGGTGGTGCTGACCGACCTGGACGACGCAGCCGGAGCCAAGGTGGCGGCAGAGGTCGGCGGCGTTTACCTGCATCACGACGTCACTGATGAGGACGGCTGGAAAGGCGTCGTCGCCGCAGCCGAAAAGCTCGGGCGGCTGGACATCGTCGTCGCCAATGCTGGCATCGGCATCATGTGCAACGTGCTGGAGATGTCGCTGGCCGACTGGCGCCGGCAGATGGCGATCAACGTCGATGGCGTGTTCCTGACGGTGAAGTACTGCATCCCGGCGATGCGGAAGTTCGGCAACGGCGGGTCTGTGATCATGCTGTCGTCGGTGGCCGGGCTGCGTGGATCCGCCGGGCTGGCCGGCTACAGCGCGACGAAGGGCGCGGTGCGGCTATTCGCCAAGTCGATGGCACTGGAATGCGCGCAGGCCGGCGACGGTATCCGGGTAAACTCGGTGCATCCCGGCGTGATCGCGACGCCGATCTGGACCAAGATCCCCGTCGGATCGAATCGTCCGATCGACCCCTACGCCATGGCAGCCGGCATGGTGCCGATCGGCAAGGCCGGCGAGCCGGAGGAAATCGCCAACGGCATCCTGTTCCTGGCCTCCGACCTCAGCAGCCACATGACCGGGTCGGAACTGGTCATCGATGGCGGCATGACCGCCGGCCGCATCACCCGCCTCGCCTCGCCGGAGTGATGCCGCTTTACGAAATTATCGACGCCGTCGCGCAGCCCGACCACACGGTGACCATCACCTGGGCGGACGGGTTGCGCGGCGTGGTGGATTTCCTGCCGGTCATCGACCGCGGCGGCTGGTTCACGCCGCTGCGGGACGGCGACTACTTCGTCGCGACGATGACGGTGCTGGAGGGCGGCGCCGGGCTGACCTGGCCGGAGGAGATCGATTATTCCGCCGATTTCCTGCGCAAACTCGCATTTCCAGACGGATTGCCAGACGTCGCGCATCGCTGACACACAGCCACCGGCGGTTGACCCGTTCGCGACGAGCGCGGTCAGCCAGGTTCTGGCTCAATATGCTGATCGCGACGGTAGACAAACGTCGGTATGCTGTTCAATGCGCCGGTAGTGTGCAAGCATGTCCTGACTATCATGGCAGTCGGCACCACCGGGCGGGAAGCGGCGACACACGCCAACAAGTACTTACCCTGTCCGCCATGAGGCGGATCATGGGTTCGGCGTTCGTTCGCGGTTCCGACGCAATTCAAAGCGGTGTGTCCGTGTTCGCGCAGGTTCCTCAAACGCAGGGGGTGCCCCGATGTCGTTCTCGTCCTTTCAGTCGGCACTTGACGCCCTGCAAACCGCGGCGACGAACTTGGATGTATGGTCGGATGCGTTACCCCTGCTGGCCGAAGCGTTAGGGGGCATTGGTGGCTGCTGTTTCGCCTGCAATGACCTGACCGGCGGCGTTGAATGGATCACCGTTCAAGGGCCGGCCGCGACCGCGAAGGCCGAATGGGTCGAGCATTACGCATCGTCCGATCCTTTTCTTCCGGTCCTCATGGCCTCAGCGCCCGCGACCTGTCTCACGCTGTCCGAGCGGTTGTCGACACGGGTGTTGCAGCAGAACGAGTGGTATCAGGACTATCTGCGACCGAGTGGCATCGGGGACGTTATTGGCATACAATTGCATCACACAGGTCCTGTGCGAGTCATGTTCGGCCTGCACTATGCCCAGGCCGGCACCGCACCATCGCCACGTGAGACGTTGCTGCGACGGATATTGCCCGACCTTCAGAACGCTGCCCGGCTTGGCACCCTGCTTCGCCGGTCAAACCTTGCCGCCAGCGTCGGCAACTGGATGCTTGACCATCTGCAGGACGCGTTCTTCGTTACCTACGACCGAGGCCGTGTCGTCGCCATGAATGCGGCGGCGGAAGCCATGCTGGAACGCAGCAACACCGTGGCGCTTCGGGACGGGCGTTTGGTCGCAACCGATCCTTTCGAGTACCGTCGGCTGTCCACGCTGCTTGCCGAAGCAAGCGCGCCGACGTCATCGCCTGGCCGGGTGGGACGCATGTTGATCGGCGCGGCCGACCCGCAGACACGGCAGGTTGTAACCATTATCCCGCTTGGCGGACGCCTGGCGGCGGATGAATCTGAACTGGTCGGAATCCGGATCGTCAGCCCGGCCGCGACAGCACGCGTCGACAACCCGGGCGCCGGTTCAGATTTGGCGCGGCTGTTTGGATTGTCGCCGGCTGAGCAACGCCTCGCTCACGGATTGATGCGGGGCCGGACGCTGCGCCAGTTGACGGTCGAGTTTGGCTTGCAGATGCCGACGTTGCGCGCGCAATTGCGCTCCGTCTTGGCCAAGTGCGGCGTACAGCGCCAGGTGGACCTGGTGCAGCTTCTGTTGCGCACACTATCGTAGGCACGTTGCTCAGTCCGATTCTAAAACGGCTTGACATACCATCGTATTGACAGCCAGCCAAGCCTACGCGTCGTCATGCTCCCGAGGCAGGTTATTGGTCGGATCAGCGTGAACATTGGTGGGATGAACCCGAGGCGGAGACTTAGTCATTGACATGGATTAGTCCATTTAGATTAAAATTCGTATCCAACGGTATTGAGGTGCCGCCCCGTGGTCGCGGACGACGCCGACCGGGCGCAGTCGGACGAGCAAGAAGAGCCATGGTGGCCAGAGATCCAATGGGTTCCGTTGGCAGGTCCCACGCCATTGCGAATGCGGCGTGGCAAGCGCTGCAAGCCCATCGGGTTCCGCCGACGCCGCCGAATTTTGAGGTGTGGTACGCGTATTGTTCTGATGACAAGCCACTTCTGACGAAGCGGATCGGCCGTTTGATCGACGACGGACGGCCGTTTACGCCAGGGACTATGGCGGGCCTGCACAGCGAGTTTTTCAACGGCCAGGACCTCGGCCAGGCCGATCGGTCACGGGAACTGCGCCGCATCGCGGCGGATTTGGTCGAACGCATTGCCGCCGCCCGCAGTCCGGTTGACGATTATGGCTCCGTACTGCGCAAGTATGCGGCCATTCTCGACACGGTCACACTGCCGCCCAGCGGCTTGCAGCAGGCCACGGCGGCGCTCAAGACTGCGACGCGCGAGGTCAACACGCGCATGGCTGCCCTGGAGCAGCTCTTTCAAGCGTCGCTCGTCCGCATCAGTGAGCTGCAGGCGACAATGGGCCGTCTCGAGAAGGATGCCGCGACGGACGCTTTGACCGGTCTTGCCAACCGCCGCGCCTTTGATCTCGCTCTGCTGCAGGCGACCGCGCAATGTGCCGCGGATGGCACCGAGATTGCGCTGTTGCTGCTCGATATCGACCACTTTAAGAGGTTTAACGACCTTCACGGCCACACGCTCGGCGATCACGTCCTTCGCCTGGTGGGTCAGGTGCTCATCAAGCACATCAAGGGCCGGGATACGGCAGCCCGCTATGGGGGTGAGGAGTTTGCCATCATCCTCGTGCAAGCCGGGTTTAGCGCTGCCATGACGATCGCGGAGCAAATCCGCGTCCTGCTGGAGAGCAGCCCGCTCTTGAACAAAAGAACAGGCGGCAATCTGGGGGCAATCACCTGCTCCATTGGCGTTTCGGTCTACCGGCCTGCCGAGGCACCAAGCGACCTCGTCGATCGCGCTGACCAATTGCTCTACAGGGCCAAACAGGCTGGCCGTAACCAGGTGTGCGGCGAAGGCTGACGCCGACGCTCCAACCCGACCTGCGGAGCCATCCTAATCGCGTTGCCTGTGCGGATCGCCCGCCGGCAGAATGTCCTTGATATAGTCGCGGCTTTTCCATTGCGGCGCTGGCGTGTCGTAACCGGGGCGCGGTAGATATGGCGACAATTCCCCCTGCTCCAGGTCATGCACCGACCGCGGGCAGTTCGAAAACATCTCGCAAACGACACGCACCACGACCTTCGCCGCATGGTGCCGCGCCAGCGTTTCTGCATCATCATGGATGGTCGCTCGCCCGTTCATCCGAACGCGTAGCGTCTTGCCATCGAATTTCACGAACAGCAGGCCGACGTTCGGGTTGCGGCTGATATTGCCGAGCGTTCGGTACATGGAGTTGCCGTCGTACTCGGGAAATTCGATGGTACCCGGACCAACGATCTTGACAAAGCCGGGGATGCCGGACCGCAGGCTGCAGTCGGTGTACTCGCCGTACGAGGTGGCGATGACGAAGAACGGCGCAGCTTCGATCAGCGCACGATCCTCGGGCCAGAAATCATAACGTCGCCGATGCGCGGCGAGTGCGTCGGCGACGCGCCGGCCATCGAAACGGTCCTGCAGTTCACGCATGCCGTCATGGTAGAACGGCCGCCACTCGGTCACTGGTCCCCTCCCCGTTCCGGCGGTTGTCTACGCCGCCTTACCCTGCCGCCGGTACTCCCGCCTCGGCCAACGCGTCCGCCTGCCGTTTCGCCAGCGCGTCCTCGTTGAAGCCCTCGATCAGGTCGTGGAACATGCGGCACCAGTTGAGCTCCGCGCCGAGCCGCAGGAACACGCCGCCGAGCCCGATGGCGGAGCGGTCCATCAGCAGGAATTCACGCGGCGGCTTCACGCCACCGGTCCGCTGCAGGCCGGCATGCACGCGCTCGGCAACCTCCCGCCCGTATTGCGGGTCGTTCGTCTCCTGAATACGCCGAACACGATCCTGGATCAGCGGCTCATAGAGGAACCGTGCCCACATGTTCAGCACGTCCATCTTCTCCCGCGAGAGGTCCTTGAACCCCCAGATTTCATAGGCATGGTGCGCCTTGTCATCGTCGTTATCGCGCACCGCCTCATACAGCAGGATGACGCCGCCGACGAACTTCGCCGGAAAGACGCGGATGGCCCCGTAATCGAGCAGGTTCAACGATCCATCCGGCCGCACCTGATAGTTGCCCAGATGCGGGTCGCCGTGAATCACGCCATAGCGGTAGAACGGCACATACCACGCCGCGAACAGCGCCCGCGCGATCGCATTGCGCTCCTCCTGCGGCGGGTCCTCGGCGATGCGCTTCATCAGCGCCCTGCCCTCCAGCCAGGACATGGTCAGCAGGCGCTTGGTGCTGAGCGCCGGGATCGGCACCGGCACGTGGACATTCGGGCTGTCCTTCAACATCAGCCCGTACAGCCGCATCTGCGCGGCCTCCCGCTCATAGTCCAGTTCCTCGCGCAACCGGGCGCCGAGTTCCTTGTAAATTTCGTCCTGCTGAATGGCGTTGTCCATACGATGGTACACTGCCATCGCCAGCCGCAGCTGCTTCAAATCCGCCTCTACCGTGCTCGGCATATCAGGGTACTGAAGCTTGCAGGCGACGTCGGTGCCGTCGTGCAGCTTCGCCCGGTGCACCTGGCCGAGGCTCGCCGCGGCCGCGGCCTCATGGCTGAACTCTGCGAAGCGGGACTGCCAGCTCGGGCCAAGTTCGCTGGCCATGCGGCGGCGGACGAAATTCCAACCCATCGGCGGTGCATTGGCTTGCAACTGCGACAGTTCCTCGGCGTATTCCGCCGGCAGGGCGTCGGGCACGGTCGACAGGAACTGCGCCACCTTCATCAGCGGGCCCTTCAGGCCGCCGAGGATGACTTTCAGATCCTCGGCATGGGCAGAGCGGTCGGTCTTGATGCCGAACACGCGCGAGCCGGCCACCCTGGCGGCGATGCCGCCGACGGCGCCTGACGTACGGGCGAAGCGGCGGATTTCGCCGAACAGGGAGCTACCGGACATCAGGGCGGCACATCAGCTTATTGGTTCCTCGGGGGTGGAGGCTCATTTAAGCAGATATTTGCCGCCGCACCATGATTGCAACCAGCGCGCAGGCGGGACTGGCCGAAGCGCAGCCCCAACCGCCGCCCGCGGGAACCGCATGGCGACCGGCAGGTCCGGATGCCCCCAGGCCGCCCGGCGCGTTACCCGTTCTTCGCCTTGTTCTCCAACGCTTCGGTCAGCCGCTGCGGATCGACCTTGACCTCTACGCCGGCCCGCTCCGTCTGCAGCAGCATGATGGCGCGCGAGTCGCGGTTGCCCCAGCCACGGTTCAGCCCCTCGGACAGGTCGGCCAGCGCCATGTTGGCGAGCCGCATCGGCACGTTGAGCTCGCGTCCAAGCTGCGTCGCCAGGGAAACGTCCTTGTGCGCCAGGCGCAGCGCGAAGGCTGGCGGCTCATACTTATTCGGCAGGAACTGGTCGGTCAGTGAGTCAAAGGCGCCACGGCGGCCGATGGCGCCCTGGCGTACCGCCTCCCAGATCGCCAGCGGCTCGATGCCGGCCTTGACGCCCATGCTGAACACTTCCGCGGCGGCGGCCGTGGCGATGTAGCCGTAGCAATTGTGCACCAGCTTGGCGACGGAGCCGGCGCCGATCGGGCCGATATACTTCGCCTGGTCACCGATGGTGTCGAGCACCGGCTTCCACTTGTCGAACACGTCGGCATCGCCGCCGCACCAGATCGCCAGCTTGCCGGTGGCCGCGCCACGCGGGCCGCCGCTGACCGGCGCGTCAAACAGGAACGCCCCTTTCTTCGCATAGTCCGCATGCGCCTTGCGCACGGTAGACGGTGAGTTGGTCGTCAGGTCGAAATAGGCCGCGCCGCTCTTGATCCCGGCCAGCAGCCCCTTGTCCCCGTAGCTGACCGCGTCGAATTCCGCCGGTCCCGGCAGCGAGGAGAAAATGACGTCGCACGCCTCGGCGACGGCCGCCGGGCTGTCAGCCCAGACGGCGCCGTCCTTGATGTGCGGCGCGGCGGCCTCTCGCCGCACATCGTGGACGACCACAGTGTGGCCGTCCTTCTGAATGCCCTTCTGCAGATTGGCGGCCATGCTGGCACCCATGGTGCCCAGGCCGATAAAGCCCGCCTTCATTGTCTTGGTCTCTGACTTACGGATTGTTGTCGAAAACTTCGCGGGCGACGTTGGACGCCGTCATCGCCGCCGGCCAGCCGGCATAGAATGCGACATGCGTGATCATTTCGGCGAGTTCCGCCTTCGTCAGGCCGTTATCGAGCGCGCGCTGCAGGTGGCCCTTAAGCTGCTCCGGCCGATACGTCGCGGTCAGCACGGCGCAGACGATCAGGCTGCGGTCGCGCTTCGACAGATCCGGCCGCTCCCACACATCGCCGAAGAGTACCTTCTCGGTCAGGTCGATCAGCTTCGGCACGGTGTTGCGAACGCGGTCACGCGTCGCGGATGAAGCAGCGGCTGACTTTGCGGCGTCGGACATGGGTTCCTCCTGTGATTGGGTGAGCCATTGCACACCATGAGGTCGCGTCTGTCCAATCAGCGCCATATGCCGCGGAGGCGAAGGTCCGGAACGTTCCGGACATTATTCGTTTCAGCATTCCGGAGACCCGCGGCGATGATCAATCCATCCGCGCTACAGGCGCCCGGTCAAACGCAGCCAGAGCACGAGCAGCGCGTCGTAAGGAATGGCCGGAGCCTCCCGCAGGCGCCAGTACCACCGCTTCCACAGCGAGGTAGCGGCCGGCACACGTGGTGGCGGGCAGCTTCGTGCTTCGATTCCGGCCAAGCGGAACAGCAGCCGGCAGCGCGGCAGGTGATAGGCACTGCTCGCGGCGTAAACCGGCACGCCGGCCGGCAGCATACGGCGCACCGCGCGCAACGAGGAGAGCGTGTCGTCGGCTGTGGTCTCAGCGCGGATCGCTGTACCGGGATAACCGCTGTCGCCCAGCAGGCGGGCCATCACGACGGCCTCGGCGTCGCCGTAGCGGCCCTGGCCGCCGGTGGGAATGAAGAGCGGCCTGGTGAAACGGCGGCCGAAGCGGGCGGCGGCCTCGACCCGGTGGCGCAGCGTCTCACTGGGCTGGCCATCCGGCCGCACGGCGGCGCCGAAGATCACGATCACCGCATCCGGCATGGCAGGGTCCGGTGGCGGCGGATTGACACTCATCCCGCCGGTTTCCCATGCTGGACGTCCACGGCCAAGCCACAACATCGGAGGACGACCATGAAACTGCTGAGCGAGGCAGCGGTCCGGCAGTATCGTGAGCAGGGCTACTATGCCCCGGTGCGGGTCCTGTCTTCCGCCGAGGCTGGTGCTCTGCGTCGGTCGCTGGAGGATTATGAGGCCGGCGCTGGCATCCTGGCCGGCCCGCTGCGGCACAAGTCGCATCTGTTGTTCACCTGGCTGGCCGATCTGGTGCGCCATCCCCGTATCCTGGATGCGGTCGAGGATGTGATCGGGCCGAACATCCTGTGCTGGGGCTCCTCTTTCTTCATCAAGGAACCGCGGAATCCAGGCTTCGTGTCCTGGCACCAGGACTCGACCTACTGGGGCCTCGATCCGGCTGACGTCATCACGGCATGGATCGCCTTTTCCGACAGTACGGCCGCCAACGGCGCCATGCGTGTGATCCCCGGCACGCACACCATGGACCAGATCGCGCACCGCGATACGTTCCGGCCGGAGAACCTGCTCAGCCGCGGGCAGGAAATCGAGGTCGATGTTGATGAGAAGCAGGCGGTCATGCTGGAACTGCAAGCCGGTGAGATGTCGCTGCATCATGTGCGGTTGATCCACGGCTCCGATCCGAACCCGTCCGACGCGCGGCGCATCGGCTTCGCCATCCGCTACATCCCGACGACGGTTCGCCAGGTCGCGGGGACGCACGACAGCGCGACCCTGGTCCGCGGGGTCGACGACTATGGACATTTCGAGCCGGAACAGCGGCCGGATGCCGACCTGTCGCCGACCGCGCTGGCGCACCATGCGGCGGTGACCGGCGCGCATGCCGCGATCCTGATGCGGCAGACCGGCAAGTCGATGCGGGCCTGACGGCAGCAATCTTCTATCCCATCAAGAACAAGAGGAAACGTAGGAATGGCAAAGCGAATCGCTGTGGTCGGCGCCGGTGCGGTCGGCGGCTATGCGGCAGCACACATGACGGCGGCCGGTCACGACGTGACGCTGATCGATCCCTGGGCTGAACACGTCAACTATATGAAGGCCCACGGCATGGAGATCTTCGGCATGACGCCGGAGGAGCGCATGAGCGTGAAGGTCAACGCCATGCACATCACCGAGGTACAGTCCCTGGCGAAGCAGAAGCCGATCGACGTCGCGTTCATTTCGGTGAAGTCATATGACTCGGTCTGGGCGACCCAGTTGATCCGGCAGTACCTGTCGGCCTCGGGCTGCGTGGTGTCGATGCAGAATTGCATCAATGAGGAGCGGGTCGCCGGCGTCGTCGGCTGGGGCCGCACGCTGGGTTGTATCGTCACCGGCGGTGTCGGCGTGGATTTGTACCAGCCCGGCCATATCCGCCGCGGCTACGCCAAGCGCGCCGACATCACATCGTTTTACGTGGGCGAACCGAGCGGACGAATCACGAAGCGGGCGGAGGAGATTGCGGACATCCTGTCGAGCGTCGATGCATCCAAGGCGACCGACAATCTGTGGGGCGAGCGCTGGACCAAACTGTGCGTCAACGGCATGCGCAACGGTGTTTCCGCTGCCACCGGCATGGGCGGCAACGCGCGCGACAACCACCCGGCGGTTCGCCGCATCTGCATCCAGTTGGGCGGCGAATCTGTGCGGGTCGGTCAGAAACTAGGCTACAAGCTGGGCAAGGTCGGTGCGTTGGCGCCGGAGACGCTGGCGAAGGCGATGGAGGGCGATGCCGCATCGTATCGGGAGATTGAGCGCCTGCTGACGGAAGGTGGCGCCGGTCAGGCGGAGCGCAGTGACTATCAGCGCCCGTCCATGGCGCAGGACATGGAAAAGGGCCGCCGGACCGAGATCGAGTTCATGAACGGCTTTATCGCCAGCGAGGGTGCGCGCGTCGGCGTCTCGGCGCCAACGCATGAGATGCTGACCCGGCAGGTGCTGCGCGTGGAGCGCGGGGAGATTCCGGCGGCGCCGGAGAACGTGCTGGTCAATAGCTGAGGGCGAAGAGTCCGAGGCCGGCTGCCCCTCATGGCCCGGCTTGTCCGCACAGTTGTTTCGAGCCGCTGCACAGGACACCGGACAAACGGCACAGACGCTCAAACATCATGGCGGGCCTTCGCCTGCCATGACGAGGGAAGGACTGTGCCGGATCGTCCGGCGATCCGGTGCAGCTCATCTTAGTGCACATGGCGCTTCCGCCCGCCGTGACGAGAGGGCAACGGCCACGCCGTTCGCCGTGACTGAACCGGAACGGTCCGCCTACTTGCCGTGCTTCTTCCGCCAGACCTCAAAGTCCGCCTTGGCCTTGTCGTCTACCACCGGGAACAGGCCCGCCAGCGGGCGGCCTCTTGCGACTTCTTCCTCGGCGAACTCGTCGTAGATCGTGGTGGCCAGGCACTCCTCGGCGATCTCGTCGACAATATTCGGCGGAATCACCACGACGCCGTCGCAGTCGCCGAAGATCACGTCGCCCGGGTAAACGGCGACCCCGCCGCACCCGATCGGCAGGTTCAGATCGATCGGGTGATGAACGATCGGGCTCGGCGGCGAGGTCGGCCGCTTCGAGTAGGCCGGTA
>JAFEFW010000646.1 GCA_018240405.1 Pseudomonadota bacterium | reverse complement strand
TGAAGCACCTCGCGGCGAACCTTACCACCAGCCTGGCGGTGCTGGACGAGATGGTGGCGCACGCCGTCGACCACGCGGACGCCGACGATGCCGATCTGTGGATCATGCTGGCCAAGGCCGAAACCTCCGAGACCGCTGTCGTCATCACCACCGACTGCGTGCAGTTGCACGGCGGCGTCGGCTTCACCTGGGATTTCGATCCACATGTCTATCTGAAGCGCGCCCGCCTGAACGAAGTCCTCGTCGCGCCGAACCCCGCCCTGCGCGATCGGGCGGCGGCGGAACTGGCGGCAGCGACGCGGGCCGGGCGGTCGGCACTGGAGCTTGGGCAATGAGCGCGATCCTCGACAAGCAGCACGATCTGCCGGCGTTCCGGCAGGCGATCCGGGACTGGCTGGCCGAGGTGGTGCCGCCGGACTGGAAGGCGCGCATGGTGAAGGCGAACAACGAGGAGTACATCGCCTTCCAGCGCTGGTGGATGCAGGAGCGGAGCAAGGTCGGCCTGGCCATCCCGCACTGGCCGAAGGAGTACGGCGGCGCCGGGCTCAGCCTGCGGCACCTGATCGCCATCGCCGACGAAATGGCACGCGCCGATGCGCCGACGGCACGCATGTTCACCATCTCACTGATCCACCTGCCCGGCACGCTGTTCCCGCATGGCAGTGAGGAACAGAAGCGCCGCTACCTGCCCGGCGTGGCGCAGGGCGTGGTGTGGTGCCAGGGCTTCTCGGAGCCGAACTCCGGTTCGGACCTGGCCTCGCTGCGCACGCGGGCGGTGCGCGACGGCGACCATTACGTGGTGAACGGGCAGAAGATCTGGTCGTCTTACTCCATGTACGCGGATTGGTGCATCCTGCTGACGCGCACCGATCCGAATGCGCAGAAGCACCGCGGCATCACCTACTTCATCATGGACATGCGCTCCCCCGGCGTGGAGGTGCGGCCGATCCGCCAGGCCAACGGGCGGTCCGAATTCGGCGAGTTGTTCCTGACCGACGTGCGCATTCCCGCCGAAAACATGATCGGCGCGGAGAACAATGGCTGGCGCGTGGCGCAGGCGACGCTGGCGTCGGAGCGTGGCGTGATTGCGTTCGAAGGCGCGGAACGCCAGCGCTACGAGGTGGAGGGGTTCTACCGCAAGTCGCTGGAGACCGACGCGGCCTGGCTGCGCGACGACCAGTTGCGGCGGGAGTTCATGAGCTACCTGGCGGAAATCCAGGCCGGCCGGCGGCTGCTGCGGAAGTTGCTGGAGGAGAACGAGAAGCCGGACGCCTCGGCCAGCGTGCTGCCGGCCATCGTCAAGCTGTCGGGCACGGCGCTGCGGCAGCGGCTGACCTCGTTCATGACCCGCATGGCTGGCATCGACGGCCAGGAATTCTCCCTGCTGGCCGAGGAGCCGCTGGGCGCCCCGATGTCGGACTTCATGGGCTCCTTCACCGGCACGATCGCCGGCGGAACGAACGAGATCATGCGCAACATCATTTCGGAACGCGGTCTGGGCATGCCGCGGATCTGATGCTGGCCGGGCCGTTCCGGAAGCGGCGTGCCGATCGTTCTTGGCCGCGGCTGCCTGGCGCGGCCGGCCGGCGCGCGCTCGTTGCGGGCATGAGCTTTCGATTGACACTGCCTGGCTCTTCCGATTGATTTCCTGGCAGCAACTTGGTGGCGATCGCTTTGAGGAGCAGGCAGCATGGACGGCGTTCACAGGGTTGCCCTCTCGCGCACGCCGCGCATCGCCTGACCGAAGCCTCCTGATGAGATCCTGACGTGGCGGACAGCAGCCCGGACCGGCGAGGCACCGAAGCTGCTCAGCGTGCGGGTTCGGCGGCCCATCTCTTCGCCGCCACGCGCCAGCAGCCGTTTGAAGGCCATGTCGATGTCTATGGCCACCACGCCAAGGCTGGCGGTTGGTTCGTCATCGGCTGGATCAGTCACCACCCGGACCGCATGGCACTCGTCCTCGCGGACCAGGCAATGTTGCCAGCCAGCACCATCGTTTTTCACCCGCGCCCGGACCTCGGACACCGCGGGGTCGGCTTCGTCTGCTTTGCCCAGCAGGAAGCAGCGTCCGCGACAAGCCTGCTGGCCGCGATGGTGGACGTTGGCGGCGAAGGCTGGGCAGTCCATGCGGCCGAGGCGCTAGCAGTCAGCACGCAAGCCGATCTGACCGCACGTGTCACGAAAGCACTGACCGAGGCGGGGTCGGACGCACAGTCGCGCCGCCTTCTCGAACTGCTGCAGCGGCGGGATGCCGAACCGGCTGCCGGACATATTGAGGCCTATGGCTATCACGACGCAGCCGAAGGCTGGTTCGTCTGCGGCTGGACGACGCAACCCTGGCCGGACGACAGCCGCCCCCAGTCAATCCGCCTTCTGCTCGGCGAGCGTGAGGCCAGCGGGGATGGCTACGCCGTGCTGTACCCTCGCGGCGACATTGCCGGCCGTGGCGTCGGCTTTGCCATCTTCGTCAGGGCAGCCGATGCAGCGGAACCTCTTGCGTCGGTCCATCTGACGCTGCTGGCCGGCGAACGCATTCTTCGTTCCTCTTCCATGACCAACAGGCTGCCGCCGGCACAGCTTCTCGCACGGTTGCAGCCGATCCTGGCGGCGGCGCAGCCGGGGCCGCAGCGCGATGTCCTGCAGACGCTGGTGAGGCGCGATGCCAGCTATCGCGCTGAGCCGATACTGCACCATAACGGTCCGTCGCGCCTGGAAATTGATCTCGCCCTGCAATGCGGGCCGTCGGGCCTTGTGCTGAGCGGATGGTGCGCAGTTCCGGATAGCGCCATTCGTGACCTGCGCGTTCTGCACGGTTCCCGCTCCAGCTCAATCGACCTCACTCGTTGCATCCGTATCGACCGGCCGGATGTCGTCGAGGCGCTGAACCAGCAGGGCGCGGGCCAGATTCGCTGCGGCTTTGTCGCCTGGGTACCGGACGCGATCGACCCGGACAGAAGCGTCGTGGACGAGAAGCCGGTCCTCGAGGTCGAACTCGAGGGTGGCCGGACATCACGCCGGACGATCTCGCCCGCCGCGCCCGGCGGCCTGGCGGCGATCCGGCAGCTTCTGTCCATCGTCGATCTGCCGAACGGGGAGGTACTGTCAGGTTTCAACAACGTCCTGGGTCCCGCCGCCGCTGCCCTGAACGCGGCTCGGCTGCACGTTCGGACCGATTTTGAAACGATCCACTATGGGACGCCGCCGGCCAAGCCACGCTACTCGGTGATAATTCCGCTGCACCGGCGGTTGGATTTCGTCGAGTACCAGCTTGCGCTTTTCTCCGCCCATCCACATTATGCCCAGGCGGAGTTCATCTATGTCCTGGACGATCCGCCCCTGCGGCGGGAGGCGCAGCAGAGCTTTCCCTCGATCTTCACGCGCTTCGGCCTGCCGTTCACCACGTTGTTGCTAGAGCAGAATATCGGGTATGCGCCCGCCAACAATATCGGACTCGCCGCGGCTCGGGGTGAGCACGTGGTGTTCCTGAATTCAGACGTTTTCCCGGATACCGCCGATTGGCTGCAGCGGCTTGCACGCAGGCGCACGGCACTGCCCGACACCGGTATCATCGGGCCGCTGCTTGTCTTCCAGGATGGTTCGATCCAGCATCGCGGCATGTCATTCCGTTTTGATCAAGAATTTAACCTCTACCTGAACCACCACATCGACAAAGGCCGCCGGCCGTCGCCCGAACTTGACGTCGCATTCCATCCGGCCGTCACGGCGGCATGCCTGATGATGCCGCGTGCCCTGGCAACGCGCGTCGGTGGGTTCGACGAGGGTTATATCCTCGGCGACTTCGAAGATTCCGACCTGTGCCTGCGGGTGCAGGAACTCGGCTATCGGTGCGCCGTCGACCCCACGGTTCGCATGTTTCATCTGGAACGACAGTCGCAAGGTGCCTCGTCGCAGACGTGGCGGCGTAACCTGACGCTGTACAATGCCTGGCGGCATCAGGCGCGCTGGGGCGAGACGATCCGGCAGCGCTGGGCCACAGCATGACCGCGACCGCGACACACCGGCGCGCCGTCGCCGAACCAACTTCGCGCTTGCGCGTGCTGTTGGCATCGCATGGACATCCTAAAGTCACGGTTGGCGGTGCGGAAATTTCAGCCTACCACCTGTTCGAGGCGTTACAGGAACGACCCGACTGCCAGGCCTGGTTCCTGGGCTGCGATCCATCGCGCCTCGTAGCGAAGCAGGGGGTCGCGTTCAGCCAGCCCTGGTCGGACGCGGAGTACGTCTACGCTCCGGAAAGCCTGGACTGGTTCAAGTTTGCCAACCGCGATCTCCGCCTTGCCGAGGAGACCGGCGATCTGCTGCGGCAACTATCGCCGGACGTGGTGCATTTCCACCACTACATCAATTTCGGCGTAGAGATGTTCGACTACGTGCGGCGGGTGCTGCCGTCGAGCCGGATCGTTCTGTCGCTGCATGAATATCTGGCCCTGTGTCACCACTATGGCCAGATGGTTACGCGCCAGCACCGGACGTTGTGCCATGAATCCAGTCCGGAGCGCTGCCATAAGTGCTTTCCGGAATTCTCGCCGGCGGATTTCTTCCTGCGCAACCGCTACATCATGCGGTTCTTCGGTGTGGTCGATACCTTCATCGCGCCCAGCCATTTCCTGGCAGAGCGGTACGCCGCCTGGGGCGTGCCGGCGGCGAAGCTTGTGGTACTGGAGAATTACGTGCCGCCGGCTGCGCCCGTGGCGCCGCCGGTGTTCGAACCGGACCAGGTCCTGCGGATCGGCTTTTTCGGCCAGATCTCCGCGCTGAAAGGCATCAATGTTGTGTTCGACACCGCACAACGCCTGGCGGCCGAGGACGTCTCGAACGTCAGCTTCGACATCTTCGGCGACTATGCCGGCCAACCGCAGGAATTCCAGACCGAGTTCCTGGCGCGGCTGCAGGCGTGCGGGCCAAACGTGCAGTTCAACGGGCCGTACGACCGCTCGCAGCTCGACCGGCTGATCCAGTCTGTGCACGCGGTGCTGGTGCCGTCGGTGTGGTGGGAGAACTCGCCGCTGGTGATCCAGGAAGCCCTGCGCAACCGGCGTCCAGTAATCTGTTCCGATATCGGCGGCATGGCGGAAAAGGTCAGGTCGGGTGTCGACGGCCTGCATTTTCCAGCCGGTAACGTGATGGCGCTGACAAATCTGCTGCGGCGTCTGGCGCGTAACCCCGAACCACTGGCCAGAATTGCCGCCGGGATGACCGGCATGCCTGCCACCGCATCGACGATCGATGATTTCCTGTCGCTCTACCGGGCGTCAACGACGGCTGGTACTACGCGCGTGTCGAAGCCGCGCCGGGCGTAGCCGGCCAGGCTACAGCACTGCCGCCGCGCCTTGCTGCGTCTCGACCCGCATGCCGTCGCGAACCGGCGTCATGCAGGTTTGCACGTTCTGCCGGCCATCCACCGTCGCCAGACAGTCGAAACAGGCGCCCATCATGCAATAGGGACCGCGTGCCGTGCCCGAGATGGCGGTCCTGCGGGTCGATGTAATCCCGGCGGCGAGCAGCGCGACGGCAATGCTGTCGCCCTCCCGCGCCGGGATGGGCAGGTCGTCGAACCAGATGGTCAGCGTTGCGGGGCCGGTACGGACCAGCATCAGTCGCCGGCACCCTTCGGCAGCTTCTTCTCGACGATGCGTGCGAACAGCGCGACAGCGTAGGGGATCGCCTCATCGTTGAAGTCGTATTTATCGTTGTGCACGGCTGCGGTTTCGCCGTGGCCGAAGTTGATATGCGCGCCGGGCACGCGTTCGAGCATGAAGCTGAAATCCTCCGACGCCGAGGCCGGACTGGCGTTGCGATCGAGGTTTTCCTCGCCGACCAGCTCCGCAGCGGCGTCGCCGTAGTCGTCGGCTTCAGCGTCATTGTTCACCAATGGCGCGAACAGGAAGCGGAAATCGACCTCCGCCTTGGCGCCGAAGCCTTCGGCGATGGCGGGGCAAAGCTGCTTCATGCGCGCCTCGATCGCCTCCATCACGCTGCGCTTCAATGTGCGGGCGGTGCCGGACAGCACGGCGCGCTCCGGAATGACGTTGTAGGCATCGCCGCCGACGATCTTGGTGATGCTTAGCACCGCGGTGTCGTTCGGTGAGATGTTGCGTGCCACCACGGTTTGCAGCGCCGTGCCCAGATGGCAGGCGACCACCACCGGGTCGATGCTTTCCTGCGGCCGAGCGCCATGGGCGCCCTTGCCGGTGATGGTGATGTCGAAGAACGCGCCGCCGGCCATGCGCACGCCCTTGCCAATGATGAACTTGCCGACGGCCAGTCCGGGGCGGTTGTGCATGCCGTAGACGTAGTTGCACGGGAAACGATCGAACAGCCCGTCCTTCAGCATGGCCTCGGCGCCGCCCAGCCCTTCCTCGGCCGGCTGGAAGATGAAGTGCACCGTGCCGTTGAAATTGCGTGTCTCCGCCAGGTATTTTGCCGCACCGAGCAGGGTGGCGGTGTGGCCGTCGTGGCCGCAGGCATGCATCAGGCCGGGGCGGGTGCTGGCGTGCGGCAGGCCGGTCGCCTCCAGGATCGGCAGCGCGTCCATGTCGGCGCGCAGCCCGACCGCAGCCTCGCCGTTGCCACTCCGTAACACGCCGACCACGCCGGTCTTGCCGACGCCGCGGTGCACCTCGATCCCCCATTCCTCCAGCTTGCGCGCGACCAGGTCCGAGGTGCGGTACTCCTCCATTCCCAGTTCCGGGTTGGCGTGGATGTCGCGGCGGATCGCGGTGATTTCCGCCTGGAACTGACGGGCGCGTTCGAGGGCTTCGTGCGGCATGCGGCTGGTCCCGGGTTGGAGCAAGGGGGCGCAGGATAACGGGCCGGGACTTGCCACGCCAGACGGGACAGGCTTCTGTTTCCGCCATGTACCTGAACCTTTTCGCCGATAGCGCCGAACCGCTCGACATGACCGGGTCGGATGAGTTCCGCAGCCTGCTGAGCAGCGCCGCGGACCTGAAGATTCCGCACGCGCCGGATGTGCGCTACCGCTCACGCAATATCGTGCTGCGCCGGATGCGGTTCCACTTCCTGGAGTGGGGCGACCCGTCCGCGCCGCCGATCGTGCTGCTGCATGGCGGGCATCAGTCGGCGCACTCCTGGGACCTGGTCAGCCTGCACCTGGCGCAGAACTACCACGTGCTGGCGCTGGACCAGCGCGGCCACGGCGACACCGAGTGGTCGCGCGACGTCACCTACTCCAACCACGAGCTGTCGCTGGACGCCGAAGCGTTCATCCAGGCCACAGGGCTGAACCGGCCGATCCTGATCGGGCACTCGATGGGCGGGCGCAATGCCATGCTGCTGACCCGCCGGTCGCAGGCGTTGTTGAAGGCGCTGGTGATCGTCGATGTCGGGCCGGAGGTGTCGGAGCGGGGCAGGGCGGCGATCGCCGGCTTCGTGCAGGCGGCGCAGGAGTTCGACGACCTGGAGCACTTCGTCAGCGCGGTGCGCAAGTACGACCCGTACCGGTCGCGGGAGCACATCGAGCGGACGGTCAAGTACAACATGCTGGAACGCGCCGACGGCAAATACATCAGCAAGTGCGATTCCGCGCCGCGGCGCCTGGGCATCGTCCGGCCGAGCGGGCCGCAAGAGAATATTACGCTGGAGGAAGCGGCGGCGTTCCGGCTGCCGGTGTTGCTGGTCCGGGGTGAGACGTCGAACATTCTGGAACCGGACGCGGCGGAGCGTTTTGCCGACGCGATGCCGCAGGGTCAGTTGGTTACAGTCCCCAACTGCGGCCATAACGTGCATGGGCAGAACACACTTGGGTTCATTGCGGCGCTGAACGCGTTTTTGGACCGGGTGAAGTAGGGGTCACAAACGCGGCGATCAGGGACTTGTTTCGCGGCCATCGTGACTTTGGTGGCAAACAGAAGCGCCACCACGAAGTCACGATGACACGAAGGCATTGACGGGCTGCCGCGCTATCTTCCGCCCCATACCGGCGCCCGCTTGGTCAGGAATGCATCCATGCCCTCCCTGAAATCCTGGCTTTCATAGGCAAGGCGGATCAAATCCTCGTCCGGCGGCAGGTTCTCCCGCAGGCGGCGCAGCGCTTCCTTGGTCACGCGCATGGTCAGCGGCGCGTGGCCCTTCAGCAGCGTGGCCAGCTCCGTCGCCCGAGCGGCCAATGCGTCCTGGTCCGGCAGGACTTCGGACACCAAGCCGGCGGAATGGGCTTCGGCGGCGGAATACAGCTTCGCCGTGAAGATCATTTCGGTGACGCGCGCTGGCCCGATCAGTGCCGCCAGTCGGGCAATGTTCGCCATCGCCAGGCAGTTGCCCAGCGTGCGCGCGATCGGAAAGCCGAAGCGGGCGTCCGCCGAGGCGATGCGCAGGTCGCAGCCGGCGGCGATGCCGGCGCCGCCGCCGGTGCAAGCGCCGGCGATGGCGGCGATCGTCGGCACCGGACATTTTTCCAGTGTGCTGATCACCCGCTCGATCCGCGCCTCATAGTCCAGCGCATCCTGGCCGCTGGAGAAGGAGCGGAACTGGTTGATGTCGGTGCCGGCGGCGAAGGCCTTGTCGCCGGCGCCGGTCAGCACCAGCACGCGCACCTCGCCGGGATCGGCGGCGATCTCGGCCAGGCGTTCATACATCGGGAAGGTCAGCGCATTGCGCGCCTTCGGACGGTTGAAGGTGACCCGACCGATGCCGTCGCTGACCTCGTACAGCAGTTCGTCGGTCATGTGCCGAACACGTCCTTGTTGTGCTCACCCAGTTTCGGCGAGTCCGCCGTTGGGTGCGGGCGTTCGCGTTCGAAGGTGATCGGCAGGCCGACGACGCGCAACCCGCTGCCGGGCAGGGTGCGCAGCATGTCCATGGCCGCAAACTGCTCCGACGCCGCCAGTTCGGCGATGTCGTTTACCGGGGAGCACGGCACGCCGGCCTCACCGATGATGCCAAGCCACTCCTGGCGGCCCTTGGTCAGCAGGACCGGCTGCATGACGGCGACGACATGCTCCCGATTGGCGGAGCGCTTGCGGCCGTCGGACAGGCGGTCGTCCTGCAGCCACTCCGGATGGCCCATCGCCTGGGCCAGCTTGACGAACAGGCGGTCGTTGCCGGCGGCGATGCAGATCGGGCGGTCCTTGGTCTCGAAGATCTGGTACGGCGCCAGCGTGGCCGAGGCGGCGCCGTGCCGCGCCGGAATCTTGCCGGTGACGTTGTAGTTGTTCAGCGGGCCCTGCACCCAGGCGACGGCGCTCTCAAACAGCGAGGAATCGACGATGCCGCCGAGGCCGGTGACCTCGCGCCGCCGCAGTGCCGCCAGCGCGCCGATGACGCACCACATGCCGGTGGCGGTGTCGTTGATGGCAGGGGCGCAGAAGGTCGGCGGATCCTCCGGCCGCCCCGTCAGCGTCACCACGGCGCCGAAACTTTGCAGCAGCGGATCGAAGCCGGGGGCCAGCTTCATCGGTCCGGTGTAGCCGAAGGCCCAAATCGAGCAGTAGATAAGGCGCGGGAATTCCTTCGTCAGCGCCTCGGGCCCGATGCCAAAGTCGTCGACGATGCCGGGACGCAGATTCTGGATCAGGATGTCGGCCTCACCAGCCAGCTTCTTCAGCTTGGCAACGTCGGCCGCCGACTTGATGTCAAGCGTCACCGACTTCTTGCCGCGATTGGTGTTGTGGAACATCACCGAATCGCCGTCGACGAACGGAGGCCCCCACAGGCGGGCGTCGTCGCCGCCGTCGGGCTTCTCCACCTTGATCACCTCGGCGCCCATGTCGGCCATGATGACGCCCGCCAGCGGACCGGCCAGCGCCTGGCCGATCTCGAGGACCTTGATGCCTTCCAGTGGCCGGGTCATGCCGCGAGCCCCAGGCGGGCGCGGAACGGGGCGTCGCGCAGCGAGAAGTCCTGGCCGTGCAAATCGTCGGCTTCGGGCGTGCACAGATAGACGATTGCCATCGCCGGATGCGCCACCGGATACAGATCCGCCTGTGGCACCTTGGCGATCGGGTTGGCCTGCGCCGCCCGGTTCAGCACGTGCATGTTGGTATCGGTCATGCCGGGCTGGAAGCCGAACACGCGGATACCCTTGCCCTCCGTCTCCAGCGCGATGGCTCGCGTCATCATGTGCAGGCCGGCCTTGGCGGTGCAGTAGGCGCTCCAGCCGGCCACCGGTCGCAGCGCGGCGCCCGACGACAGGTTGACGATGGTGCCGCCGCCGGCAGCAAGCATCCCCGGCAGCACAGCGCGCACGGCGTTGAAGGCGCCGACGACGTTGATCTGGATGTTCTGCGCCCATTCCGCCGGATCGCTTTCGGCCAGCGGCGTAATCGGCGTCAGCACGCCGGCATTGTTGATCAGCGCGTCGATGCGGCCGTGACGGGATCGGGTCTCGGCGACGATGCGTTCGAACGCCGCATAATCGGAGACGTCGCAGGTGTGCGCCGTGGCGGATGCGCCGATGGACCGTGCAACCTGCTCCGTCGCCGCTTTGTCGCGGGCCGTCAGCACGACGGTCGCCCCCGCCTTCGCCAGCGCTTCGGCGGCGGCGGCGCCAATGCCGCGGCTGGCGCCGGTGACGAGTATGACCTTGCCCGCGAGTGGCTGCATGGGACGCTCCTGATTGATCTGGGCTGCGAGGGTATCCGGGGGCTGGCGGGCTGCCAATGGCTTGGGGTCGTCTGTGTTGGGTCGTTCGCTTCCCGCCAGCCTTGTGCTTCAGGTCGCCCAGGGTTGGCGGCCTGCCGCGGGCAAGTCCTCCGTAGCATTGCACGAGCCGGTGGTTTGGGCTGTGTCGGACAACGCTGGAGAAGCGGTCTTCAACAGCGGCCTCCGACTGGAAGTCGCGCTATCGAGCCGTTGGCCTGCCGCTTGTGCGCTCATTCCTGACGGTGTCGGCCTGGAGCGCCCCCGGTTATTGAACCACCGATGAAGGGGATGAACGCCGATGATTCGATTTGAGTTTGAAATCGTCTGCGCACGATCAATTGGACATTATCGCCTCCGCTGAATGGCGCGTCATGCGCCGTCGCCGCACTTCGCCGTCAAACGCATGCCGAGCAGGACTCTCCGGCTGGCGGCAAATTCAAGCCCCGCAGCGGGCCGCCGCAGGCTGCGGGGCTTGAATTTGCCGCCAGCCGGAGGAACCATCGCAGGCGGCGTCACGGCGATGGCCGATCTGACACTGTCCGTCAGGTCAAATGGCGGCGTTTACTTTTAATTGAAACCAGTGGTTTCCGCCTGTGGCGGTCGGGCGCTCTTCCGCTGACCGGTCGCGATCCATCGGCGTTCATCCGCTTCATCGGCGGTTCCCATCACGCTGTCCACGTGGCACCGCCGCCGACAATCAGTGTCGCTGATACGCCCGGCAGAAGGATGGCGCGTCAGCGCCCAGCAATCCGCAGCCGCGGCGGATCTCATCGGTGATCAGGTCGCACGGATTTTCGGCATTGCACGGCGGGTGCGTCGCCGGTGACACCTGAATGCATTGGGCGACAAAGCGCTGCGCCTCAGCTGCGCCGACGGCTTGGCGGCACGACTGCGCTGCAGCCGCGCTGGCCAGCAGCACCAGCGCCGGCGCCGCGATCAGGAGCCGGAGGCGTGCTGCCATGGCAAGGTCCTTCAGGGCTTCAGATACAAGTCTTTCTCGGCGGTGCGCCGGCGGGTCAGGCCAGCCACCGGCTGCAGAACGCCGTTGATCGTCGCCTTGTTCCACATCAGGAAAGCGTCGGCCGCGGCCTGGAAGTGCCCGGCGCGATGCTGGCGCAGCACGGTGGAGTCGGCAAACCCGCCGCTGCCGATGTTGAAGCACAGCGAGACCATGGCCGCGAACTGGTTCGGCGTGGTCGGCGCCGACCCGACGCCGCGGTTTACCGCCGCTTCGGCGCCGGCCAGATCGTCCCGCAGGAACTGATCCGCCTGCGCCATGGTGATCTGCATGCCTTGTGTCACGCCTCTGATGTGGCCGACGCCGATGGTCCAGATGCCCTTCACATCCTGGTAGGCGGTCAGCTTGCAGCCCTCGAATTCCTTGATCAAATCGATGCCGGCCTCGTTGATGGTCTGGGACATGGGTGCGCTTCCTGTCGCATGCGGCTGCTCGCTATGATTATCCTGCCAGAATGTTGCTGCTCCGGCTATGGCGGTAACGGTTCCGCATGGCATTGAAGTGCCGGCCATCCTGCCCGACACTGCGCCGCGACGGAGAGGAGACCCACGACAATGCGCGTATCGATCGGCCTGCCGGTTGAGGACTGGCGGAAATGCGGCGACGCCGCTCGACAGGCGGAGGAGGATGGCGCCGACGCCGTCACCGCCAGCGAGTTGAAACACGACCCGTTCACGCCGCTCGCCTTCGCCGCCGTGGCGACACAGCGCGTGTCGCTGGCGACATCGGTGGCGATCGCCTTTCCGCGCAGCCCGATGATCGTCGCCAACCAGGCCTGGGATTTGCACAGCCACTCGCGCGGCCGCTTTGTTGTCGGTCTTGGCAGCCAGGTGAAGGCGCATAACGAACGCCGCTTCTCCACCCCCTGGGTGGCGCCCGCCGCTCGCCTGGGCGAATACTGCGACGCGCTGCGGGCGATCTTCCGCTGCTGGGAGCATGGGGAAAAACTGAATTTTCAGGGCAAATACTACAAGTTCACCCTGATGACGCCGGAATTCTCGCCGCCGCCGCAAAAGCTGCCGCTGCCGCCGATCGCCATGGCCGCGGTCGGGCCGCTGATGCTGAAGATGGCGGCCCGCCACGCCGACAGCGCCCGCCTGCATAGCTTCGCCACCCGCGAATACCTGGAGCAGGTGGTCCGCCCGATGCTGGCGGACGAACTCGCGGCCTGCGGCAAGTCGTTCGAGAACTTCGAGATCACCGGCGGCGGCTTCGTGGCCACCGGGCCGGACAAGGCGGCAGTTAAAGCGGCAGCCGAGAAGGTGCGCTACCGCGTCGCCTTCTACGGCTCGACGCCGGCCTATCGCGGCGTGTTCGACCTGCACGGCGTATCCGACCTCGGCCTGCGGCTCACGGAAATGTCGAAAGCGGGAAAATGGTCGGAGATGGCGGCGCAGGTACCCGACGACGTACTCGACCTGTTCGTTGCACGTGCGACATACGATGAGCTGCCGGGAGCCATCGAGAAACGGTATGGCGGCATTGTCGATACAGTATCGATCGACTTTACCCCGGGAACGCCGGCTGCGGTGCGCCGCGACCTGATTGCTGCGGTGCAGCGGATTCCAAGCACGTTCAAGGGATTTCGGACCTGACGCTGATCTAAGGGAAAACCCGTACGCTTTGGGTGCTTCTCAGGCGTGCGGAAACAGGGCTAGCATCCGGATTGCGAGGGCGCGCCGAGGGCCCGCCTCGCAATTCGGGGCCAAACCTCGGCTGCCGCCTTCGGCAAAGAAGGAGGTATGGCTATGCCCGAAACCAGAAACGTCCGCGGCCCCCGCTCTGTGGCCCTTGTCGGACCCTACAGCAGCGGCAAGTCCTGTCTGTTCGAAGCCATGCTGGAAGCTGCCGGCGCACCGGTGAAGCGGCCAGCCGATCCGCGCAACCGGCCCGCGACCACGGAAATCCGCGTCGGTCATTGCAGCTATCTCGGGGACGAATGGTCCGTGCTGGACTGCCCCGGCTCAATCGAATTTGCCTTTGAAGCCACCGCCGCCCTGACGATGGCCGATATCGCCGTCGTGGTGTGCGAACCGAACCCGGCCAAGGCGGCCGCGGTCGCGCCCCTGATGAAGTATCTGGGCGATGAGGGCATTCCGTATTTGGTTTTCATCAACAAGATTGACACGTTGGACGGCGGCCTGGCCGAGACGATTTCCGCGTTGCAGGCGCATGCCGGCGCGCCGCTGGTGCTGCGGCAGATGCCGATCGTCGAGAACAACGCGGTCGCCGGTTACGTCGATCTGATGAGCGAGCGGGCCTACCAGTACCGCAAAGGCCAGCCGTCGGAACTCATCCAGATTCCCGCCTCCATGCTGGAGGAAGAGCAGGCCGCGCGTGGCCGGTTGCTGGAGACGCTGGCCGATCACGACGACGCGCTGCTGGAAAAGCTGCTTGAGGACATCAAGCCGACGCCGGAAGAAATATACACTGATATGCACAAGGATCTGGTGTCCGGCGCGGTGATCGAAGTGCTGCTGGGCTGCGCCGAAAGCGCCGGCGGCGTGCGGCGGCTGTGGAAGACGTTACGGCATGATGCGCCGGAGGCGGCAGAAACTGCCCAGGTGCGCAAGAGCGTCGATGCGGACGGTCCGGCGCTGGCCCAGGTGTTCAAGACCGCCTATGTCGGCCATACCGGCAAGCTGTCTTATGCCCGCATCTGGTCCGGAACCATCACCGATGGCATGACGCTGAACGGCACCCGCCTGGGCGGCATCAATCGTTTCGTCAACGGCGAGCTGACCAAGGTGCCGGAGGCGAAGGCCGGCGACATTGTCGCGCTGGGTCGCCTCGAAACCGTGCCGACCGGCGCCACGCTGTCGGCCAACGGCAATGCCGAGGCGCTGCCGTTCCCCGAAGCCTCGCCGCCGGTCTACTCGCTGGCCATTGCCACCACGGATCGCAAGGATGACGTGAAGCTTTCGGCGGCGCTGCACAAGCTGGCGGAAGAGGACCCGTCGCTGTTCATTACGCAGGACGTGGAAACAATCCTGCACGGCCAGGGTGAAATGCACCTGCAGGCGACGGTCGCGCATCTGGCCAAGGCCTACGCGCTGAAGGTCAGCACGCACAAGCCGTCGGTTGCCTACAAGGAGACCATCAAGAAGGCGGTGCACGAGCATGGCCGGCTGAAGCGGCAGACCGGCGGTCACGGCCAGTTCGCCGACGTCAAGATCGATGTCGCGCCACGGCAGCGTGGCGAGGGGTTCCAGTTCATCGACAAGATCGTCGGCGGCGCGGTACCGCGCAACTTCATTCCGGCTGTGGGTGAAGCGGCGGAGGAGGCAACGCAGAAGGGGGCCTTCGGCTACCCGGTGGTGGATGTCTCCGTCACGCTGGTCGATGGCGGCTTCCATTCGGTGGATTCGTCGGACATGGCGTTCCGCACCGCGACGCAGATGGCGATGAAGGAGGCGCTGGCGAAGGCCGATCCGGTACTGCTGGAGCCGATCGATCACGTCACCATCAGCGTGCCGAACGAATACACGGCGCGCGCGCAGCGGCTACTGACCGGGCGGCGTGGCCAGATCCTCGGCTTCGCGGAACGGGAGGGGTGGTCCGGCTGGGACGATGTCGAGGCGCTGGTGCCTGAGGCGGAGATGCACGACCTGATCATCGAACTGCGCTCGCAGACGATGGGCCTGGGTACGTTTCGCAAGCGCTTCGACCATCTGGCGGAGACCAAGCTGGCACCCTAGCGGTCCGGCGGGCAGCGGCACCGGGAGCGGCGTCAGTCTCCCCGGCGCCGCTGGCGGTGGCGTGGACCGTTTTTATTTCACGCGGAGGGCGGCAGAGCTGGGTGTTTCGGGTCGGTGCCCACGCGGCGCACAGCGTGCGACGACGCCAGCGAAACGTCCTCCGCGGCCCTTTGCGTCTCCGCTATCCTCCGCGTGAACCCAGAGCCGGTTGCGCCGGCACCGGCAGCGCCGGTGAGGCACCGACGGCCATACATACCGGCTCCCTTCAAGCCGTTTCCTGGCGCGTCCAAGACCACATGCCGCCATAACACATCAGCAACAACGGGGTGCTTTGCCCCGCGTCTCTACCCCCACTACCCCGGCACCGGCGCATCCTGCCGCAGCAGCCCCTGGCTCTTCAGATCGGACCACAGGCCGGACGGAATCGGCATGGTGAACAGCGGCAGGTTCTCATTGAACTCCGCCGCACTGCGCGGACCCGGAATGACCGAACACACCACCGGATGCGCCAGTGGGAACTGCAGCGCCGCGGCCGGCAGCGGCACGTTATGCGAATCGCACACGCGCGCGATCTTCTGCACACGCTCGGCGATCTCCGGCGGCGCCTTCGCATAGTTCCAGGTGTCGCGCCCGGCCAGGATGCCGGAATTCAGCGGCCCGCCGACGACGATCGAGGTGCCGCGCTGCTGGCACTGCACCAGCAGATCGTCCAGCGGATCCTGCTCCAGCAGCGTGTAGCGGCCGGCCAGCAGGAACGCGTCCCAGTCGCCGATCTTCAGCGCGTCCAGCAGCACCGCCTTTTCGTTCACGCCGAGGCCGATGGCGCTGACCACACCGGTGCGCTTCAGCTCCTCCATCGCGCGATAGCCGCTCTCGCGCAGCACCTTGAAGTGCTTCGCGTTCTCTTCCTCACCGTGCTGGTAGACGCCGATATCGTGCACATACAAAATGTCGATACGTGCCAGGCCGAGGCGCTGGTAGCTGTCCTCGATCGAGCGCATGATGCCGTCATAGGAGTAGTCGTAGACGACCTGGAACGGCATCGGCGACAGGCGTCCGTCGGGTGAGGGCGCATTGTCGGTCTTCGGCTTCAGAAGGCGGCCAACTTTGGTGGACAGCACCCACTCGTCGCGGTTCTTCTCCCGCAGCGCGTCGCCGGTGCGGTGCTCCGCCGCGCCGACACCATAGAACGGCGCCGTATCGACATAGCGCACGCCGGCGTCCCAAGCCGCGGTGACGATCGCCTCGCCTTCGCGATGGCTGATCGGGAAGCGGCTGGCGCCCATCGTCGCGGTGCCGAGGCCGAGCGTGGTAACCTGAAGCTTGGTGCGGCCAACCTGGCGCTTTTCCCATTGCGGCATGGACTGGGTTCCTTCCCGGTGTGTTGCGCGCGAGAGTGCGGGCGATGCCGGACTGATGCAAGCGGCGCGCTGCCATGGTCTACAACCGGCAATTCTGGACCCAGGGGCGTTAGGACCGGCGCCGTATCGTGCCGGATTGATTCCGGGGGCGTTTGCATCGGACCGCCGCCTTGCCGATTGCCGCACGCTTGCGCGGGGGCTTCACTCTGCCCATGGAACCGGACCGGATCGCCGCCGAAGCAATGTCGCGCCTCGCGCAGGGCCTGCCGGCGCTGCCGATGCTGCTTGCCGCGCGGGAACGCCACCCCGCCCATGCCGGGTTGGCGCTGGCCGTGGCCGATGCGCTGCATCATGAGCGGCGCCTGACGGAGGCGGTCGAGGCCTACGCCGAAGCGCAGCGCCTCAACCCGACTTCGGCGGATGCCTGGTATGGCGCGGGCTGTGCCAATCTGAGCCTGAAGGCCGCCGGCGCCGCGGCGTCCTGCCTCGCCCGCGCCGCGGCGCTCGCACCGTACTCGGGACGCGCGCAGTACAACCTCGGCAAGGCACTTTTCGAACTCGGTGAGGCCGAGGCGGCCGTCGCAGCCTTTCTCAACGCCGAACGACTGGAACCGGAGCTGACCGAAATGGCGCGTGCCAGCATCGCCGCGGTCATTCCGGGCTGCTCCGCCGCCGATCACGCTGCCGTATTGCAGCACCGGCGGCGCTGGGCGGATGGGCTGCCAATCGAGGCTGCGGCGCCTTCGCTCAAACCGGTGCGCCGCGCGCCGGGGCGGCGGCTGCGCATCGGCTACCTGTCCGCGTTTTTCGGCGACGCCAACTGGATGAAGCCGGTTTTCGCCCTGATCAACCGGCACGATCGCGCGCGTTTCGACGTCGTCATGCTGTCCGATGGTGCGCCGCCGAGCGCGGATAGCGGATATGTCGATCACGCCGCCGATGTCGTGGCCGAGGTCCGCGGCGTGCCGAACCACACGGTCGCCGGCATCGTCCGCGAGCTCGATATCGATGTGCTGGTTGACCTTAACGGCTACAGCCACCAGCAGCGGCTCGGACTGCTGGCGCTGCGTCCGGCGCTGCATGTCGTCGCCTGGTTCAACATGTTCGCCACGTCGGGCGTGACTGCCGTGGACTGGCTGGTGGGTGATGATGCGGTGATCCGGCCGGATGAGGAACGCTTCTACACCGAACGGATTTACCGAATCCCCGGCAGCTACCTCGCTTTCGAGGTCCGCTATCCCGTGCCCGATGTGGCACCACCGCCGTGCACCGCGAGGTCAGGGTTGGTTTTCGGCTGCCTCGGCTCGCAATACAAACTGACGGACCAGGTTCTGGCGGCCTGGGCGCGTATCCTGCAGCAAGCGCCGGCGGTTCGGCTGTTCCTGAAGAATGGCGGGCTGTCCGACGCCTCGGTGCAGCAGCACCTGCTGGGCCGGCTGCAGCGCCACGGCATCGAACCAGGCCGCGTCACGATGCAGGGAAGGTCGCCGCATTTTGCGTTTCTCGACGCCTACCGGGAGGTCGACATCGCGCTCGACACCTTCCCCTACAACGGCGGCACGACCACGACCGAGGCGCTGTGGCAGGGTGTCCCGGTGCTGACGTTCGACGGCGACCGGTGGGCATCGCGCACCAGCACGTCACTGCTGCGGGCGGCGGGGTTATCCGAATGGGTGATGGCGGACGCGGACGCCTACGTCGCCCGCGCGGTGGCGCTGGCGAATGACCCGGCCACGCCGTCGATGCTGGCAGCGCTGCGTGCGGGCATGCGAGACCGGCTGCTGCGCTCACCGGCCTGCGATGCCGACGGGCTGTGCCGGGCAATGGAGGCGTTTTACCGGCGGCTGTGCGAGGGCGGGTAGGGCGGCCTATTCAGCCGCCACCGCCTGTTCTGCTCCGTGCGTCAGGTATTTCGACGCATCGAAGTCCCTGGTCAGCCGCCAGTAGTCGAGCAGACGCCAGGGCGAGGTCACCGTCACCCGGTTGTGCTTGTTCTTGTACCAGCTCATCACTCCGGGATGCGCCCAGACCATGCCGCGGTGGGTCTGGTCCACGAGCCGGTTGTACTCGTCATGCGCCTCGCGCTTCACTTCCAGCGCTCTTTCATCGTGCTCCAGCATGAAGCGCAGCGCCTGCATGATGTAACGGACCTGGCATTCCGTGTGGAAAATGATGCTGCCGCCATGCGCGAGGTTGGTGTTCGGCCCGTAGATCAGGAACAGGTTGGGGAACTCCGGCACGGTGATGCCAAGATAGGCGCGCGGATCATCGTCGCCCCAGATGTCGCGGATGGTCCGGCCGGTGCGGCCGCGCAGTTCCATCGGCGCCAGCATCTTCGACGCCTGGAAGCCGGTGGCCATGATGATGACATCCACCTCATGCCGCGTACCGTCCTGCATGACGATCGCATCTTCGGTGATCTCGGCGATGTCGCCGGTTACCAACGACACGTTCGGCCGCTTCAGCATGCGGTACCAGTAATTGTCCCGTAGCATCCGCTTGCCGTAGGGCGGGTAGGGCGGAATGACCTTCGCCAGCAATTCCTCATCGCCGTCCAGTTCCTTGCGGACATAGTCGACAATCATGTCGCGCATCGCCTGATTCTTTTCGTTCAGAGAACGGTCCTGGTGCGGCCAGTTCGGATCGACCTGCAGCGTGTTATGGAACCCGTCGGAGCCGGCCCAGAACAGCAGGAAGCGCATCCACTGCGCGTAGTACGGGATGTGCTTGATCACCCACAGCGTGCCGGGGCTGACCTCCTTGTGGTAGTTCGGATTGGAAACGGCCCAGTGCGGCGTACGCTGGAATACCGTCAGGTGCGCCACGTCCGGTGCAATCGATGGGCCGGTCTGCATGGCGCTGGCGCCGGTGCCAATCATGGCGACGCGCTTGCCCGCCAGGTCCACGCTGTTGTCCCACTGCGCGGTGTGGAACAGCTTGCCCTTGAACCGGTCCTTGCCGGGGATGTTCGGGATGGACGGCCGGTTCAACTGGCCGACGGCGCTGATCAGGGCGCTGGCCTGGATCGTTTCAGCTTTGCCGTCCGCGCCGCGCAGCTTGATCGACCAGGCGCCGCCGGCTTCGTCATAGGCTGCCGCGGTGACTTCGGTGCCGAACCGGATGTGCTGGCGCAGGCCGTACTTGTCGACGCTGGACCGGATGTAGGCCAGCAACTCGTCGCGCCGGGAGAAATGCCGCGTCCAGGCCTCATTCGGATTGAATGAGTAGGAGTAGAAATGGTTGGGCGTGTCCACCGCGCAGCCGGGATACGCGTTTTCCAGCCAGGTGCCGCCGACATCGGGATTCTTCTCTATGATCTGGTAGGGGATGCCCAGGTCCTGCAGGCGGATCGCGCTGCACAGGCCGGAGAAGCCGGCGCCGATGATGACCACCTTGAAGGCGTCCAGCGTCGCGGCGGCCGGCCGGTGGTGCCAGTGCACCGCGCGCGGATCGCCGCCGTTCAGGCGCGTTTCCTCGAGCAGCACGGGGATATACTCATCCGGCACGTGCTGGCCGGCGCCGGCGGTCATGATCCGCTGCAGCGTGGCGGTCGGCAGTTCGGCGGCCGGCTTGCGGCCGGTGGCGGCGTACTCCTTCAGCACCTCGACCAGCCGGTCGCGTACCTTCTGTTTCAGCGGCTCCGGCACGGACTCCATGAAGCTCCAGGCGCCCTGGATGTGCGGCGCGACCTCATCGAGGATCGCCATGTCGCCGGACAGTTGCGCCAGCACCATCACCGTCGGCGCGATGTCGGCTTCGGCCAGCGCGGCGCGCAGGGCCGCTTCGTCCTTTACGGCTGCTTCGAACATGCTGTGGGATGCCCCTGTTTCCTGCCGGCTATGTGGCGGAAACCAGCCGGTAGAGCAAGGTTCCGGCGGGTTCCAGGGCTGGGACGCAGGCCATCGTTGCGCCGGCTATCATTACGTCTGCTATAAGACCGGCACGGAGATACTCAGCCCATGCACGTGCCGCCCTTTCCGCAGAATTTTCGTGATGTTTTCGCGCTTTTTAGATTCTACCGAGAGGAACTCGGTGTCCAGGCGCTGCTGACCGACATCGACGTCGATGGGCTGACCGCCCGGGACGTCTACCGCGCCTGCCATGGCCGCGAACCCGAGAACGAAAGCGCCGCGTCAAGCCATGAGCGCCATACCATCCCGGACCTGTTCGAGCGTGCGATTCGCAGCTTCGAGTTCCAGAACAACCTGGTCGAGCGGTTCATCGCCGCCTATCCCGAGAAGAGGTGCCTGTCTTTCGTGCATGTGCCGAAGAGCGCCGGCTCCGACCTCTCGACGCATCTGATCACCCGCTACCCGTCGCTGCGGACCACTATCATCGATCCGGGACTGACCGGCCGGCGAGCCTTTTACCAGAGCCTGAAAGAGCTGGCGCTAGAGGCCAGCGTCTCGGACAGCATCTACATCCACGGCCACAACGAGCTGAAAACCTACGTCAAATGGGGCGTCGCCCGGCCGCAGGACCACGTGTTCACCACCATCCGTGATCCGGTGTCGCTGACTGTGTCGCAGGTGAACTACGTGCTGACCCGGATGCGGTCGGTCGCCGATCCGTTGCCGCATGACACGGCGGGATGGCGGAAACTGTTTGGCGTGGACGATCCCGAGATGCTGGATTCGCCGCAGGAGGTCCAGCGCCTTGCCCATCGCATCCTGCGCGACCCGGGCGTGGTGCCGCCTGACAACACCTGTCACTTCCTCGGCCACGGCGACCGCGACAGCGCCATCGAGGCAATGATCGAATACAATGTCGAGATCACCGACCTGCGCCGCTACACAGCGTGGCTGAAGGAGCGTTGGGAGGTCCGCCACCTGACGCGGATGAATGCGTCGAAGCCGTTCATGCGGCTGGAGGATTTTGCGGCTGAGGACACCGACTACATCCATGAGACGACGCGGCACGACAAGGCGCTGTACGATCATATCGCCGGCCGGCTGGATGACACCGGCGCCACCTCACTGCGTGGGCGGGAAATTGCCGCGCCGGTCTACGCCGCGGCGTAGGCCGAGGGCGGGCCAAGCTGGTCCATGACGAACGCAGCCGCGCCGCTGGGCCGTCAGCCGAATTCGAACGAGGTCACGCCGAAGATCTGCCGGACCGGCAAGTCCGGCGTAGGGCCGTGATACATCCGGGCGCAGCCGAACACTTCGGACAGGCCGAAGCTCTGTGCCAAACGCAGGCCGGCGTCGTTTGGCTCCGGAACGTCGAGCTGGACCTGCTGGCCGATGATGGGCGCCATCAGGCTGGAGACGAGGCTCTCGGCACTGTCCGGTGACATGGCGTAGACGGGACCGAGCTTGAAGCCTTGCCGGGCGGGGCGGGCGACGCCGAAACCCAGCAGCGTGCCGCTGTCAAAGAGGCCCAGTGCGTGGGCGCCGGGCTGGAAGACCCAGCGGCGAAGGAAGGTGCCACGAGGGGTCGGGAAGTGCTGCCGGTCGATGGCCTCGATCGCCGGGAAGTCGGCCTCCGTCAGCGGACGGACCGCCTTGTCGGGGACGCCTTGCGCAGCACCCTGAAACCGGAGGTCGCGGTAGGCCAGGGTGAAGCCGCCGCGCGTATAGAACGGCACCATGTCGAACACGCCGTCCATGCCGATCGTGGCGCCTGGCGCCAGCCGGGTTTGCAGCAGGTCCAGGCGGTGATGCCACAGCGGCGCGCCAAGGCCGGCCCGCCGTAGCCCAGCCTTGACGATGAACAGGCCCATGAAGCCGAACATCGGGCTGTGGCGGAAAATCGTGCCACCGCCGACCAGTTCGCCATCGCGGTGCAGGGCGATGAAGGCGCCGGGATCGATATCCCAGGCGATGCCGATATCGGCGTTGCCGGGGTTCCAGCCTTCATCGGCCGCCCAGCCCGCGAGGACGGCGACGTCATCGCGGCTCATCGGCCCGATCGAGAGGCCGGGCGGCAGCATCAGGCCGCCAGCGGCACGCCGCGCAGCGCGGCGATGGCCTGCGCGTAGGGCGGGCGGCCGAAGACCGCCGATCCGGCGACCAGAGCCTCGGCGCCGGCCTCGATCACCAGCGGCGCGGTATCGGGTGTGACGCCCCCATCCACCTCGATCCGGATCGGACGATTGCCGATCAGCGCCTTGACGCGGCGGATCTTGTCCACCGCGGCTGGTATGAATTTCTGGCCGCCGAAGCCGGGGTTGACCGACATCACCAGCACCAGGTCGATGCGGTCGAGCACGTACTCGATGACGCTCTCCGGCGTCGCCGGATTCAGCGCCACGCCGGCCTTCTTGCCCAGGGTCGCGATGTGCTGCAGCGTCCGGTCCAGATGCGTCACCGCTTCGGCGTGCACGGTGATGCGATCGCAGCCGGCGTTGGCAAAGGCTTCCAGGTATGGATCGACCGGGCTGATCATCAGGTGCGCGTCGAAGAACTTCTTCGTCACCGGGCGCAGCGCCTTGATGATGTCCGGCCCGAAGGTGATGTTGGGCACGAAATGGCCGTCCATCACATCCAGGTGAATCCAGTCGGCGCCGGCGGCGTCGATAGCGCGCACCTCTTCGCCCAGCCGCGAGAAATCGGCGGACAGGATGGACGGGGCGATGATCACACTGCTCATGCCGCTTGCTCCGGCTTCGGGGCCAGCACGCGGCTGGCGAGGATTTCCTGCGGGCCGAGCGTCATCAGGTCGTCGACCGTCAGCGCCTGGTCGCGTGTTTCAAACAGCCGCACCGCCTGGCGTAGCCGTGCCCGGTCCAGCGCGTTGCGCACGGACCGGGCATTGGAGAAGTGCGGCTGCTGCATCCGCGCGTCAAGATAGGTGCGGAAGGCGTCCTTCGCCTCGGGGCTGAAGCGGTAGTTCTGGTCGCGCAGCATGTATTCGGCGATCTGCATCAGCTCGTCCGGCGCGTAGTCGGGGAAGTCGATATGGTGCGCAATCCGCGACCGGAAGCCGGGGTTGGAGGTGAAGAAGCGCTCCATCCGGTCGGCGTAGCCGGCGAGGATCACTACCAGGTCGTCGCGGCGGTTTTCCATGACCTGCAGCAGGATTTCGATGGCTTCCTGGCCGTAGTCGCGTTCGTTCTCGGGGCGGTACAGGTAGTAGGCCTCATCGATGAACAGCACGCCGCCCATGGCCTTCTTCAGGATTTCCTTCGTCTTCGGCGCGGTGTGGCCAATATACTGGCCGACGAGGTCGTCGCGCGTCACCGAAACGAGGTGGTTGGAGCGGATGTAGCCCAACTTGTGCAGGATGTCGGCCATGCGGGCGGCGACGGTGGTCTTACCGGTGCCGGGGTTGCCGGTGAAGGACATATGCAGCGTAGGTGGCTGCGCAGTCAGGCCATTGTCGCGGCGGAGCTTGTCGACCAGCAGCAGGGCGGCGATCTCCCGGATGCGCCGCTTGACCGGCGCCAGGCCGACGAGGTCACGGTCAAGCTGTTCCAGGACCGGCCCAACGCCGGATGCCTCGAAGGCGGCCTTGATGTCGATGATGGCTGGCGTGGTCATGTCCATGGCTTTCATACCAGCTTTGAGTTGAGGGTGCTTGTCGGGCCGGCGCCGACCGTTGCAGTGGTGGGCGAAGTCCTGTGCTGTATCGTCATGGTCGGCGGAGGCCGACCATCCACGCCTTGCGGTGTTCGTCCAGTACTGAAGCCGTGCCGTTGCTGCAAAGGCGTGGATGGCGGGCCTTCGCCCGCCATGACGGTTGAGCAGTGCGTCGCCTAGTACCTGGCCCCGACCGGCTTGTCTGTCGCGTACGCCCGCGTCGTGTAGCGCATCGACCGCCCGGCGACTTCCTGCCGCTCCAGCATGAAGCCGTCTTCGTTTTCCGGCCGGTCGGTGATGAAGGACAGCCGCAGGCTCTCCCATCCGGCCGTCGCATCGAACGCCGACAGGCGGATATACGCGCGCCCCTTGTGCACCTTACGGCACTCGCCGAGCTCATACATGACCGCAGCGGGGTCCTTCAGGTCGAACATCGGATTGCCCCACATCTCCCAATAGGTGTTTCGAGGATGCGGATCGTCGGTGTACTCAATATTCACCGCCCAGCCGTTGCGCATGCAGTAGGCGACCTGCTTGCTGATCTGCTCGTCCGTCAGGTCCGGCAGGAAGCTGAATGTGCCCTGTGTAACTCGCATTTTCGGCCTCCTTATGCCGGCGTCATGGTGGGAACGAAATCAGGCGTGTCGGTGGAGGCGTAGTCGAACGTCACGTCCTTCCACACATTCAGGGCCTGGGCCAGCGGGGTGCAGGTTTTCGCCGCCGCGGCGAGGATTTCCGGACCCTCGGCCAGGTAGTCACGACCTTCGTTGCGGGCCAGGATCATCGCCTCCAGTGCGACGCGATTTGCCGTCGCACCCGCCTGGATGCCCATCGGATGGCCGATCGTGCCGCCACCGAACTGCAGCACCACGTCCTCACCCAGGTGATGCAGCAACTGGTGCATCTGGCCGGCATGGATGCCGCCTGAAGCCACCGGCATCAGCTTGCGCATGCCGCCCCAGTCCTGGTCGAAGAACAAGCCATGTTCCAGCGCCTGTGGGTTGTACTGCTCACGGCAGATATCGTAGTAGCCCCGCGTGGTCGCCGGATCGCCTTCCAGTTTGCCCACGACGGTGCCGGCGTGGATATGATCGACACCTGCCAGCCGCATCCATTTCGCTATCACGCGGAAGCTGACGCCGTGCGACTTCTGCCGCGTATAGGTGGAGTGACCCGCGCGGTGCAGGTGCAGGATCATGTCGTTGCGGCGTGCCCACTTGGCGATCGACTGGATCGCCGAGTAGCCGATCACCAGGTCGATCATGATGATGGTCGAGCCCAGCTCCTTGGCGAATTCGGCGCGCTCATAGATCTGCTCCATGTCGCCGGCCGAAACGTTCAGGTAGGTGCCCTTCACCTCACCGGTCATCGCCTGGGCGCGGTTCACCGCCTCCATGCAGTAGAGGAACCGGTCGCGCCAGTGCATGAAGTTCTGGCTGTTGATGTTCTCGTCGTCCTTGGTGAAGTCGAGGCCGCCCTTCAGCGCTTCGTAGACGACGCGGCCATAGTTGCGGCCGGACAGGCCCAGCTTCGGCTTTACCGTCGCGCCCAGCAGCGGGCGACCGAACTTGTCCAGGCGCTCACGCTCCACGACGATGCCGGTGGCCGGACCGTGGTAGGTCTTCACATAGGAAATCGGCAGCCGCATGTCTTCCAGGCGCAGCGCCTTCAGCGGCTTGAAGCCGAACACGTTGCCGATGATCGACGCCGACAGGTTGACGATCGAGTCGGGCTCGAACAGTTCGATGTCATAGGCGATGTAGGCAAAATATTGCGACGGGTTGCCCGGCACCGGGTCGACCCGGTAGCACTTCGCGCGATACTTGTCGCAGGCGGTCAGGCGGTCGGTCCACACCACCGTCCAGGTGGCGGTGGAACTTTCACCGGCCACGGCCGCGGCTGCCTCATCGGCGTCCACGCCGTCCTGCGGCGTGATGCGGAAGCAGGCCAGCACGTCGGTGTCCTTCGGCTCATAGTCGAGGTCGAAGTACCCCATTTCCTTGTACTTCATCACGCCGGCGTCGTAACGCCCGGTTCGCTTCGGAGCGACAACGTTCATAACTGATACTCCCTGTCAGAAAACTCAGGCCGCGCGCCTGGCGGCGCCGGTGATGGGGTCAAGATCGCCCTTGGCGTAGCGGCTCGCCATGGCGGACAGCGGCAGCGGACGGATCAGCGGCGCCTTGCCGGCGGTGCCAAATTCCTCAAAGCGTTGCGCGCACAGATCGGTGAGCGCGGCCATCGCCGGCTTCAGGAACGCGCGCGGATCGAACTCCGCCTTCTTTTCGGCGGCAAGTTTCCGGAACTGGCCGGTCATGGCGATGCGGCAGTCGGTGTCGATGTTGATCTTGCGCACGCCGTATTTGATGCCGAGCTGGATTTCCTTGACGGGAACGCCCCAGGTCTGCGGCATGGCGCCGCCGAACCTGTTGAAGATCTCCTGCAGATCCTGCGGTACGGATGACGATCCGTGCATCACGAGGTGGGTGTTCGGCAGGCGCTCATGGATCGCCTTCACCACGTCCATCGCCAGGATGTCGCCGGTCGGCTCACGGTTGAACTTATAGGCGCCGTGGCTGGTGCCGATGGCCACCGCCAGCGCATCCACGCCGGTGCGGACGACGAAATCCTTCGCCTGGTCCGGATCGGTCAGCAGCTGCTCGCGGCTGAGCTTTCCTTCCGCGCCATGGCCGTCTTCCTTCTCGCCATGGCCGGTTTCCAGCGAACCGAGGCAGCCGAGCTCGCCCTCGACCGACACGCCGACTGCATGCGCCAGTTCAGAGACCTTCGCCGTCACAGCAACGTTGTAGTCATACGATGCCGGCGTCTTGCCGTCGGCTTCCAGGGAGCCATCCATCATGACACTGGTGAATCCGTTCTGGATGGCCGAGAAGCAGGTCGGCGGCTTGTCGCCGTGGTCGAGATGCATGCAGACCGGGATATGCGGATAGGTTTCCACCGCCGCCTGCACCATGTGGCGCAGCATGATGTCGCCGGCATAGGACCGCGCGCCGCGGCTGGCCTGCAGGATCACCGGCGCCGAGGTCTTCTCGGCGGCCACCATGATACCCAGCAACTGCTCCATGTTATTGATGTTGAAGGCGGGCACGCCGTAGCCGTGTTCCGCGGCATGGTCGAGCAACTGCCGCAGGCTGATGAAAGCCATCGTCTCGTCTTCCTTTTCTTGGTCTGGTTCAGGCCGCGCGGCGTTTCCGCTCGATCAACTGCAGGATCATCGGCGTCAGGATCAGTTGCATCGCCAGGTCGAGCTTCGGGCCCGGAATGACAATCGAATTCGCCCGCGACATGAAACTGCCGTGGAGCATTGAGATCAGGTAGGAGAAGTCGATGCCGCGGGGACTCTTGAAGCGGATCACCACCATCGATTCGTCAGCGGTTGGAATCCACCGCGCAATGAAAGGGTTCGATGTATCCACCATCGGCACGCGCTGGAAGTTCACATCCGTTTCGGTGAATTGCGGGCAGATGTAACGGACATAGTCCGGCATCCGGCGCAGGATCGTGTCCGTCACCGCCTCAGTCGAATACCCACGCGTCGATCGGTCGCGGTGAATCTTCTGGATCCATTCCAGGTTGATCACCGGCACCACGCCGATCTTCAGGTCGGCGTGCCTGGCGACGTTCACCTCTTCGGTAACGACGGCGCCGTGCAGGCCTTCATAGAACAGCACATCGGTGCCGCGGGGAAACTCCTCCCACGCGGTGAAGGTGCCCGGCGGCGCGCCATAGACTTCTGCCTCGCGGTCGTCATGGATGTAATGCCGGGTCTTACCGCCGCCGCGGCGGCCGTATTCGGCAAAGCTCTGCTCCAGTTCCGCCAGCAGGTTCGCTTCCAGGCCGAAATGGCTGAAATGGTGGTTGCCGGCTTCCTCGGCGTCCTTCATCGCCTGGCGCATTTCCATCCGGTCGTAACGATGGAACGCGTCGCCCTCTATGAAGGCGGCGGTGATGTGTTCGCGGGCAAAGATGCGTTCGAAGGTCGACTTGACGGTCGTCGTGCCGGCGCCGGACGAGCCGGTAACGGAAATGATCGGATGCTTGACGGACATTCTTGTTGATTCCTGTTCAGGAGCGGAACAGGCCGCGCGCCGAAAACAGCGGGCGCTGCCCGGCCTGTGGCACATGGTCGGTGTAGAGCGCGATCACGCGGTCAACCTTGTCGGGCGAGCCGAAGATCAGCGGTGAGTGCTCATGGATGTCGGACGGCGTCAGGTCGAGGATGCGGCTGAACCCATCGGTCGCCACGCCACCCGCCTGCTCGACCAGCAGGGCGATCGGATTGCACTCATACAGAAGGCGCAGACGGCCGCGCATGTAGCCGGGGCGCGTGTCGCCGGGATACAGGTAGATGCCGCCATGGTTGAGGATGCGATACGCCTCCGACACGACGGCGCCGAGCCAGCGGGTGTTGTAGTCGACGCCGCGCGGGCCTTCGGTCCCGGCAATGCACTCTTCCACGAACGCCCTGATCGGCAGCGGCCAGTGGCGGGCGTTGGAGCCGTTGATGGCGTAGGTGCGCTGCGCGTGCGGGATCACCAGCGGGCCACGCGTCAGGATGAAGGTCCGGCTGGTCGGTTCCAGCGTAAACACATGGGTGCCAGCGCAGACCGTCAGCACCAGGGCCGTGTAGGGACCAAACAGCAGGAAGCCTGCCGCCTGCTGTTCCGAACCCGGGACGAGGAAACTGGCTTCCGGACTGCCCCCCTGGATCGCCGGCAGCACCGAGAAAACGGTGCCCATCGGCGCGTTGTTGACGACGTTGTTGGAGCCGTCGAGCGGGTCAATGGCGACCGAGAAGCGGCCATCGGGGTTCAGCACCACGACGCCGTTGTCCTCCTCCGACGCCATGCTGGCGGCGCCGGCCTCGCGCAGGCGGGTCTTGTAAAGTTCATTGGCGTAGAGATCGATCGCCTTCTGGCCGTCGCCGTCCCGGCTCTCACCCAGCACCAGGCCAAGATCACCGGCGAGCGGGCCTTGAGCGACGACCGTGACCAAGTCGGCAGCGCCGGCCGCAATCGCCTCAATAATGTTGGCGACGGAGCGGCGGTCCGCATTTTCTCCGGACCAGTCGGCGAGACACTCATTCAGGGTCGTCACGAAATCCGTCCCTCCTGGGAAAGCCGCTCGGCACAAGGGGTGCGCCATTGCTGCCTTGCAGCAAACTTCTAGCGGGATTAGGAGAGCCAAGAAAATCTTTTTATGTTGGTGTCAATGAAAGAAAAGTTTGTAAATTTTCCACGGAGAACGTCGCTGCGGCAACTGCGGGCGCTGGGGGCGGTGACCAGCACCAGGAGCATTTCGGCCGCCGCGCAGATGCTGGCGGTGACGCCGCCGGCAGTGACGCAGCAACTGCATCTGCTGGAGGACGCGCTCGCCGGGGTGCCGCTGTTCGAGCGCACGGCGGAGGGGGCGCGCCCGACTGAAGCCGGGCGGGAGGTGCTGATCGCCCTCGATCGCGTGGAGGCGGCGCTGCGCGACTGCGCCACCGCGATCGAGGCGCTGCAAGGAATGGATAGCGGCCGGGCTTCAGTGGGGGTGATCAGCACGGCCAAGTATTTCGCGCCGTTCGCCCTGGCGGCGTATCAGCGCGCCCATCCAAAGGTCGAGATGCGTGTCTGGGTCGGCAACCGCGCTGAGGTGATCGGCGCCCTGGAAAAGTTCGAGTTCGACATGTGCATCATGGGCTATCCGCCGGAGCATTTTCCAGTCGAACGGGCGGTGATTGGCGACCATCCGCATGTGATCATCGCCGCGCCGGACCACCGTTTGGCGTCACGCAAGGGCATTTCGCTGGCCGAGGTGGCGCAGGAGCGCTTCCTGCTGCGCGAGCCAGGCTCCGGCACGCGGTCGCTGATGCTGGACCTGTTCAAGGGACTGCCGGAAGGACTGCGCATGGAGATCGGCAGCAATGAGACGATCAAGCAGGCGGTGATGGCAGGGATGGGCGTGGCGCTGCTGTCGGCGCACACGATCGCCGCCGAGGTGGCGGACGGGCGCCTGGCGATCCTGGATGTGGAGGGAACACCGGTAATGCGGCAATGGTTCGTGGTGCGCCGGGCGGAGCATCGGCTGCTGCCGGCGGGGCAGGCGCTGTGGGAGCATCTGGCGTGGAAGGGGGCACAGTTCCTGCCGAAGACACTGGAGATGACCGCGCATGTGCCAGAGCGGCTTGCTCAGATCGCTTAGCTGAACCCGATCAGGCGCAATCACCTTCGCCCGTGGTGCGGGTACTCTAGCGTTTTTGCTCACCGTAGCTGCGGCCGGCTATCGGGCTGCGTCGGGGGCCATGGCCAGCTTGGATATGCGCCGCCACCGCTTCACCATAGGGCGCTGTCAGCTTGCCCCCGGTGACGTGGCTGTTCAGGTGGTCATAGCGGCCATAGTCACTGGACCAGTGCCAGGCCATTGTCGGGACACCGGCCTGATGCACCGCTCGCACCAGGTTCATGCCACTGACGTCGAGCACGTTGCCATCCGTGGAGTCGCCGTACTCCCCAACGATCACAGGCATGACGCCGTCGGCGCTGCGCAGTTCCTGCAATTCGCCAAAGAAGCGCTTCATGGACGATGCCATGGTGGCCGTACTGACGCTGGCGTCCCGGCCGCGATACATCCATGCATACTGATGGAAGTCCCAGACCACATTCGTCATGCCAGCGTAAACAGAAGGTTTTACGCCGCTGCTGGCGCCGAAGCCGCCATTGGCGCTGCCCCATCCGACGCTGACAGTGATGACGGATGTATTGTTCGTGGCGGGAAATCCGTTCTCCCCGCGAATCGCCTGATATGTGGTCAGTTGCCACCGGGACAGCGCAGCCGCGGACGGCCTGATCGAGGGCTCATTGTTCGTGCCGAACCAGACATACGGATTGTCGGCAAAGTGGGCCGCCAGCGCATTGTACCAGTTGGATTCCCGGCTCAGTTCGATGCCTGTGAAGACGACGCCGGCGCCGCCGCCGGAATTGGTGCGATCCGAGTTCTGGTGGTTTTCGATGATCACGACGATGCCCAGGGCGGTCATCGCGTCGATGAAGCGGTCATAAAAGGCCGGAAGCTGATACGAATAGCAGGCCAGCCGGATGATGCTGATGTTCGGGAACACGGTCGTGAACGGCGCTCCCGTCTCCGGGTTCTCCAGATAGCGCATGTTGCTGTCGCTGATATTGATGCCGCGTCCTTCGAAAACGCTGCCGTCCGGGGCGATGATCTGACCGTTGGCGATCGTGAAGCGACCGGTCTGGACAGAGCGGTTTACGGCTGTGCCTGGTCGTCCGGCGGTGACCTGCACCCGATCGCCGGTCTCGCTTGCAGCAGCGCCGGCCACGCAGAGTAACAGCAGCAGGACACTGCAGATCACGCCAACCAGTCGGCACCGATGTCTTGATGATGGCACAGATATCTTCCTTGCTGGTCCGGCAAGACAGGCTGCCAGGGCGTGGCGCGACCGGGCGTTGCGGATGTTGAGCTGCGCATCCGGCCGGGTGCGTCCCTATGTGCCAGCGGCGTCACGGACTGCCAACACAGAATTGGCATGCCCGCGATCAAATACTGAAGATATCTCAATAAGCAATGGATCGAAACAGATGACGTTTCTGAAAGAACTTCCATAAAGCTCGGAAATGGAGGTGTATCGGATGCGATGAACTATACGTGCATGAGAACCGGGACCTCTGCGATACGTCGCCGATTACCTTTGCGGCGGGAGTTCATTGCGAGCGCATGCATGAACCGGATCGCTGGGAGGGAGCCCTGATATCAGGGTGCCCGGCCGCCTCTTGTCATTATGGCGGGCGCAGGCCCACAGGCGCTAACCTTGAGCCTGCAGCCTACGCTTTATCGTCATGGCCCGCACTCCGGCCGGCCATGACTGCGAGGGTCATGAGGGTCATTGTCTCGAACACCTTGTATGACAAGAGCCAGAGCCCGGCCCAGTTCGTCACCCGACCTCTGGCCGATGGCTTGCGTAAAGATCAAGGCCACGGGGCCTCGTCTGTCGCCCGGCATGGCACGCGGCTGGGCTGCTACAGCGGAATCGCCAGCAGCGTATCAATCCTCTGGCTGTCGCAGACCACGATACGCTCCGCGTAGCGGAGAGTACCATCCGAATCCCGGCTGACGCGGTCCAGGTAGATGCCCGCCGCAAACACTATCATCTGGCCGTCGCGCATCGTCCGGATCACGGCAAACGATGTCTCCACCGCCATCGATCCGTCTGGCCCGGCGTCCACCAGCGGCATGCCCAGGATGTGGCGATAGCGCTGCCGCTCGTAGATGTTCGCCTCGCGCAACGCCGTCACCCGATCGGCCAGCATCGCTCGCGAGTCGGCATAGATCAGGCCGGCCTGGTAGCCCCGAGCGTGGTTGTCCGCCGTGGTGATGCGATAGAGGCAACGCTCCATGAAGAAGTTCGGCCAATCCTCCAGCCGGTCAGAGTCAAGCGCCTGGGCGCAGCGCGCATTGAGCGTCGCAATTTCAGTCACCACGGCTCAGACCCCCATCTGCGCGCGCCAGGCCTTCCAGAAGCCGCGCACCGAGGCCTCCGTCGCCCGCGTTTCCGCCGTTTCGGCCGACCCGCCGCCCATCTCCACCACCGCCTGTTCCTGCTCCGCCGCGGCGATGCCGCGCTGGACAAAGCCGCCGACCGCGCCGTCCTCCATCGATACGAACCCGGCCGGGCCGGCGAGATTCCCCTGCTTCAGCCGCATCGCGCGCAACTCTGGCGTGTCGTCGGCGAAGCCCAGATAGGTCCAGTTCAGGTCCATCCGGTCCACGCTGAGTGGCACGATCTGCCGCACCGCCAGCGCGTTATGGATCTGTTGCAGAATGAAGCCGGGGTAGACCGACAGGATCTGCAGCGTAATGTTGTCGTTGAATTCCTGCACCGACTGCATGAATCCGGGCTCGCGCAGTTGCAGGCCCTGATTATCCGAACGGATGCCGGCATAGGCACTGTCCGGCGCGATGGCAGCCGCCAGCGTGGTCGACGCATGTGCCACACCGTTCGGGCTGACCATTACGCCGCCACCCTGGCTCAGCCGGGTGATACGGAAGGTCGTGAAAAAGGTGTGCAGCAGCGAGGCATGGTAGGTGTCGCGCACATTCTCCATGTAGAGCTTCCAGTTGCAGGGAAGCTCCTGCGTGAAGCGGCCGATCACCTCCAGCTTCTTGTGCAGCACGCGGCGCAGGCGCGCCATCACGTCGGCGCCGACGTAAGCCTCAAACGACGGTGTCTCCTCCGACAGGGTGCCGAACACCAGGCCGCAGACGACGGTGACACGCAGCTTGCGCGGCCCGTGCCGCGCCATGTCGAAATCTGCCGGCATTCCACCCTGGCCGTTGACGCCGCGGCGAAAGGCGATCGAGGTCAGGTTGCCGCGCAGATCGTAGCGCCAGGCGTGGTAGACGCAGTGGAAATCCTTCACCCGGCCGCCATCGTCGAGGCAGATCAGCGCCCCGCGATGCGCGCAGCGGTTCTCGAAGGCAACGATTTCGCCGGTCTCCGCCCGTGCCACCACAACCGGCATCGCGCCCAGCATGGTGGTGCGATAGTCGCCCACCTCCGGCACGTCGATCTCCAGGCAGAGGAAATGCCAGGCTGGTCCTTCGAAAATGCGCGCCTGTTCGGCGCGGGCCACGGCCTCATCGCGATAAACCCAGTACGGGACGCGCGTGAGGCCGGGCGGCCACGCGCCGGTGGTCAGGGTGTGCCCAGGCTCATCGCGCGCGGGTGACTCGCGTGTCGTCTGATCCATCCGAACCTCCCCTGTTTTGGCCGGCAGACCGGCGGGGGGATGATGACCCAGCCGCGGCGCGGATGCCAGTCCGTGTCAGGCGCCGGCCTCGCCCACGGCCCTGACCTGCGCCGCGCCCAGGATGGCAAGGTCCGGTGACTGGACGAGCAGGACGGCGCCCTGCTGCGGCGTGACCGGGCCCAGGGTCATGGCCTCGCTGCCGATGGTTACCGGTGCGGCGGTGCGCACGATATGCGACTCCCGCAAGGTGCGGCCCGAATTCTCGCCGCCGCGGACCGGCGTCGCGTGCTCCGGATCATAGGTCACCAGCGTGACCATGGCGCCGTCCGGCCGCGGCCCAACGCGCGCGATCACGCCACCGTCGGCACGCTGCAATGTGGTGGCGACCGCCGGCGCGGCGGCGGCAGCCATGGCAGAGCGCACGGCACCGCGGTCGGACCCCACCACCATGTGCGTGCCGTTGATCACCAGCGCCGGCGTGTACACCTCGGCGTTCAGCCGCTGCGCGTAGCGGCGCTGGCGGTCGGTCCAGGCGGATAATGCGAACGGGTCGGGCCAGCCGAGCCGGTTCCAGTAGTCGACATGCCAGGCCAGCGCCACGACGCCGGGGCGAGGGGACATCTCCGTCAGCAGCGCATCGGCTGGCGGGCAGGAGGAGCAGCCCTGCGAGGTGAACAGTTCCAGTACCACCAGCGGCGTCACACCGCCGGCCACTGCGCCCGGCGCGGTGGCCAGGGCGCCGGCGCCAAGCATCAGGTTACGTCTATGGATCATGCGAGCCTCCCGTCATCCCAAGGGAGACTCGCTGCTCGGGCCGGCGTTACGCTTCGCCAGCCCGACGCCGGTGGTTGGCAACGTGCAGGGCCCCGTCCGGGAAAGCGGTGGCACGCTGGTTAGCCCTGTTTCCAGGCATCCTTGTTGAAGCGCATCGAGTTGTTGCGCCTTGAGGGCAGGGTCGATCGCCCGCCGGATATCCGCGTCCAGCCGCTTCATGCATCGCCGTTGGCACGGGTTGCGGTCTGACATGGACGTTGGCAGGGTTCGGAACAAGCAGGAGATCGAGAAGGCGAACATCATGCGGCCCATCGACCACTTTCTGAGCCTGGCCGGCGCTGAGGTGGCTGCTACGGCCACCGCTCATGCTCGGTCAGCAGGAGCCCGCGTGGCGGCGTTGCTGGCGGAAGCACCCACGCCCGCAGACACACTGCCACCGCAGCGCCTTGAAGTCTGTCGGTATCTCGCCGCCGCACGCGCAGAGATGAGACCTGACCTTGCGGCCGCGTTCGAGGCGCTGGAGCCGTCGCTGGCCTGGCGCACGCGCACGATGTCCAACGCATCCCCAGGATTTGCCGAGGGGCACGCGAGTGCGCGCGTGCTTGATCAGACCGGCCTGGAGCAGCGCGGCGGGCTCGTGTCAGGGTTCAGCCTGGTTGCGCCGGGGATCACCTATCCGGAGCACAACCACCCGCCCGAGGAGATTTACCTCGTACTGTCCGCTGGAGAGTGGTGGCAGGCCGGTAGAGGGTGGCACGCCTATGGTCCGGGCGAGATCGTGCATAACCCGCCGAACATCCGGCACGCGATGCGGGGCACAGCCGTGCCGTTGCTCGCAATCTGGTTCCTGCTGCCGCGTTGAAGGGCATTCACCGTCAAGGGGATCGCCGGCGTCTCGTGATGCGATAGCGGAAAGATGTCGGCCGACCGCGCCGCTGCGTTGAGGCGGGACGCTGCATTGGCACGCGGGAGCCAAGCGCTCCTCGGTGAACTAGCGCCAGGCGCTGGCGCGCCAGACGAACTGTGCCGTCTCCCCGAGGCTCTTTGTCAGTTCCGCAGCCATCGCCTTCAGCGCCTCAACGGCGCGCTCCGACTGCCGCCGCCCCATATCGGCCTGCGCCTGCAGCAGGCCAACGGGGGACCGGATACGCGCGAGCAGGGCCGGATCATCCATACCACCCTGCATCGGCCCGCGGCGGATCTCGATGGGCCGCACCCTCAGCGCCATCGCCGTACGCAGGATCTGTTCGAAATTCGTATTGAAGCGGATGGTGATCTGCTGCCCGAACGGAAATACGTTGTCGGAAAACGTCGCATGGGGCACGGCTGAGCCTCCTCGGTCGTTGTTATCGCCCTGATGCAGAGTCCCTACACAAGTATGAAATTGCGCGATCGGGCGCCATGACAAGGGGTATTTTGCTGCAATGCGGTGACAACGCGTTAATCGGCGCCGAGCTGATGCAGCGCCTCGGGCTGCAGGACGTAGCCGCCGACCGCGAATGGCCGGTCATGGATCAGCAGCAGCATCAGGCAGGCTGCCAGCGCCGTTGAATACAGGGCCATTGCGGCCGCGGCTGTCCAGCGACGATCAATGTGCACAAAGCCGATCGTCGTCAGGATCACGCCGTCCAGAATGAAGATGACCGCCCATTGTGCCGGGGAGACGACGGCGTTGCTGAGCAGGATGCGGCCGCGCCGCGCCTCCAGCGCACGCTCGATCGCCACCACGCTGCGTTCCTGCGCGACACGCTGGCCGGAGGTGGCTGCGTCGAAGCCGAGCAAGGTGGCCTGCGCCTCCGTCAGGAACTGCGGCGGGCGCCGGAAATTCGCCCGTCCCGCGAGCATGTCCGGCCAGTCATGGTCGTCGATGAAGGCCAGATGTTGCCGCAGATCGGCCCTGACAGCCCGGCGCACCGGGTCCGGCAGCGCGTCCGCCAGCAGTGCCGCCTCACGGATCGCGCTGGCTTCGGCGGCGACATAGCCTTGCGCGTGGTCCAGGTTGGTCCAGACGCGCGCGGCCAGGAAGGCGATCAGCAGGCCCGCAATCACCGAGATGGGCGTCAGCAGGACCGGGATAATGAACTTGAACTCGCCGCCGACGCGGCAGTGCGCGACCAGGGCGGTTGCCGCGAGAATGCAGGCCGCGAGTGCGTAGCACATGGCAAAGGTCAGCACGCCGATGACCGCGGTGCTCTGCGCTTCGATCCAGGCGATCATCATTCCGGCCGGCCCTGCTGGTTGCCCGCGGGACATCGGTCGAGGCAGCCATCGCTGTCAAACCTTTACTGGCCGGATCAGGCGCGTTCCGGCGGTCATGCGTGCATTTCGTTGCGTAGAGCACTGATCCGTGGCGTGCTCCGCGGTGATAGCCGGGGAGCCGTGATGATGATGCGTCGGTGGTTCGTGCTAATACTGGCCATTGGACTGCCGGTTACGGCCGCGCGCGTGCAGGCAGCCTCGGTTTGGGAGTGGCATTACCGCGCGCCGGGGATTGATGCGTCCGGAACGTTGGTTACGGGCGATGCGCCGGATGCGGCCGGCTTCTATCAGGTGACCAGCATTCAAGGTCAGCGCAATGGCGTGGATATCATCGCGCTGCAGCCGGCCGGCATGCCGATCCCCGGAAATGAGCCGTATGCGGTCGATAACCTGCTGCGCACCGACCCGCTGCATCTGACCAAGCATGGCATTGGCTTTGCGCTTCGCGACGGCAGCCATACCAATCCCTTTTACGCCGATTTCAAGACGCCGCCGGTCTACCTGGAGTTCTACGCAAAGCCCGGGGATACAGCGGAACGACCTGTGGTGTTCAGCGCTGTTCGACGGAGCCGCTGATCACACGTGCCGTCATGCCAGGCAGCCGGCCAGGCGCCTTCCGCCGGCTGCCGTCACCGGGTTGCCATCAATGCTCGTGGACGTAGCGGCCAGGTGCTGCCTCCAGCGGCGCATAACGCTTGGATCCGAGCGGCGGTGGTTCCGACGGTGGCCCAGCCTGTTCATCCAGCCACTGCACCCAGGCCGGCCACCACGACCCCGGCCGTTTGGCAGCCTTCGCCTGCCACTCATCCGGCGGAACATACAATCCGCCTGCAACGCGGCGGGCCAAGCGAAAGTGCCGGTGCGGGTGCCCGGGCTCACTGACCACGCCGGCATTGTGGCCGCCGGACGCCAGCACGAAAACCAGGTCCGAATCGTTCAGGAGCGAAATCTTGTACACGGACCGCCACGGCGCGATGTGGTCTGTCTCGGTGGCGACGACGAACAGCGGCACGTGGATATCATTCAATGCCACCGGCCGTCCGCTGGCGGGAAAGCGCCCTTCCGCCAGCTCGTTGTCCAGGAACAGCCGATGCAGATACTCGCTGTGCATACGCGCTGGCATGCGCGTGCCGTCCGCGTTCCACGCCATCAGGTCGGACGGATGCTCCGGCTCGCCGAGCATGTAGGAGCGGATCATGCGTGACCAGATCAGGTCGTTGGCGCGCAGCAACTGGAACGAGCCCGCCATCTGCCGGCTGTCCAGGTAGCCCTGCACCCGCATGACATCGTCGAGGAAGGCCAACTGGTCCTCGGTGATGAACAACTGCAATTCGCCGGCTTCGGTAAAGTCGGTCTGGGCGCAGAACAGCGTCATGCTCGCCAGCCGGTCGTCGCCGTCGCGCGCCATGGCAGCCGCGGCGATCGACAGCAGCGTGCCGCCGAGGCAGTAGCCGCAGGCTTGGACCCGCTGGCCGCCGCAGACATCGGTCACCGCATCGAGCGCGGCCATCACGCCGCGGATGCGGTAATCGTCCATGGTCGTGTCGCGCATCGCCGCGTCCGGGTTGCGCCAGGAGATGGCGAAAACGGTGTAACCCTGGTCCACCAGGTAGCGGATCAGTGAGTTCGTCTTCGAAAGGTCCAGGATGTAGTATTTCATGATCCAGGCCGGCACGATCAGCACAGGCTTCGCCCGTACCGCCGACGTTGTCGGCGTGTACTGGATCAGTTCGATCAGCTCATTGCGCAGCACGACCTGGCCCGGCGTTGCCGCCAAGTCCTGTCCGATACGGAAGCCGTGCGACGGCCGCGAGTTGCCGGCCGTCAGGTCGCGCAGATCGGCAAGCATGTGAACCAGGCCGTGCAGGAAGTTACGCCCACCGCACGCCGTCGTGGTCCGGATGACTTCCGGGTTCAACCAGGGCAGGTTGGACGGCGAGACGATGTCGGCCAACTGCCGGAACAGGAAGGACACGACCCGCTGGTTGCCGCGGCTCACCCCGGCCGGCCGTGCGGCGACCTGCGCCAGCCACTCCTCCATCAGCAGGAACGATTGCGACAGAACGCTGAACGGCGGCTGCGACCAGGCGGGATCGGCAAAGCGATGATCCGACGGCGGCGGGCTGATCATGGTGCCGCCCAGCGCGGCGGCCGGCAGGCGCGCCATCTGCACCGCTGCTTGCAGGCCCAGCGCCGTTGCCTGGAATGGCGCATTGGCCATGTGCACGCCCCAGTCCAGCAGCGCCATTCCTTGCCCGACCAGCGACAGGCCCCGGGTCGCCTGGCCCTGACCGGCATGCAGCAGCACATCGAGATCAGCGGCACTGGCGGCTAGTCGCCCCGCCGCGGCCGACAGGCTTGGCGCCGGTGCGGGTGGCGGAGCAAGCGCGTCTGCAGGCACGGAGCGGTGGGTCATCGGGAGATCCGCGACAAGTTCCGTGCCGGTTGGCCACAGCGACGCGATGCTGTGATTGATCCGGCGCAACCGTGTCCACGACCGGCGGCCCGTCTGATCAATATTCATGTGCTCTTCACCTCGGCGACTGAATCGCAGTGGCTTCGGATGCCGCGCGCCGGCCCCTTTCGGACGCGATAAGGCCGCTAAGTCCGCACATGCACAGGTGCGATCGTTTCTGGTTTGCCGCCGCTGCGGCAGTCTACAGGCCGCCTCACGATTTCGTGTTCAGCGGGCGCTCGATCGCCGCCTGCCACGGCCGTGGCCCTCGCTGACGGGCCTCCGCTCCTTGCCAGGCCATTCGAACGCCTGTGCATGACGTAGGAGGCCGCATGTTGAGTAGGATCAATTACACTTGGCGTGCGGCGGCACAAAGTGCCGCTATCGCACGGAGGAAAGATCATGCCAATTGTCGCAGCCGATATCATGAGTTCGCCCGTCGTCACAGTAACTCCCAAGACGACGCTTGGAGAAATCGCGAAGATCTTGTCGCAGAAGCGGATCAGTGCTGTGCCTGTATTGGACGATTCCGGCAAAGTGGTCGGTATTGTCAGTGAAGCGGATGTTCTGAAGCCATACCGTGAGTCCATTATTGCGCGCCGCACCTGGTGGCTGGACCTGATTGCCGAAGGTGAAGACCTGCCGAAGGATTTCCTGGAGTATCTGCGGCAGGACCATCATGTGGCGGCCGACCTGATGGTGCCGAACGTGGTGGTGGCCGATCACCAGATGACCATTCCGGAACTGGCTGAACTCGCGATGAAGCATGGCGTGCGCCGCCTGCCGATCCTGAAGGACGGCAAGCTGGTCGGCATCATCAGCCGCGCCGACCTCGTGCGCGTCATTGCGCAGACGCCTGCTCTGGTGGGGTAGACGCTCTCTGGACCTGGCCGTTTGTCTCCCGTGCGTCCCAATCTCCGGCCCGAGCAGCGAGGGCATCGACCATGACGAACCGTAACCTAGGCGAGATCATCAAGCGGCAGCGCCCGGTGACGATGCCGATCTCCGAAACCGTGCAGAAGGCCTGTCAGCAGATGCGGGAGCGGCGGATCGGCGCCATCCTGGTGACCGGAGGCGGCGGCCAGCTCGTCGGCATCTTCACCGGACGCGATGCCGTCGGGCGCGTCGTTGCCGAGGCGCTCGACCCGAAAACCACGCTGCTCGGCGTGGTCATGACCGGACAGCCGGATACGCTTGGACCCAAAGCCAAAGCAATCGACGCGCTGCGTCTCATGCGCGACGGCGGGTTTCGCCATCTGCCGATCGTCGATGGCAAGAAGATCGTCGGCATTGTCTCGATTGGCGACTTCAGTGGCCTGGAACGCGCCCGCCACGATGAGGAAACCGGGTTCTGGGAGATTATGTGACCGCCGCGCCAGCAAGCGGTGGAAATCGTCCCTCAGCTTGATCCGGATCAAATGTGCAGCCGGGCGGGAGAGCTAGGCGAGCCTTGCTCTTATGGCTGCGAGGATTCGATGTCGCTGCTCCGTCTGAACGCCCTGCAAGAGGCGCCGCTGACACGCGAGCCGTTCTACTACACAGTCGTCAAGGATTTCGTTTCTCCAGGCGACGCCGCCTCGATCCGCAGCGATTTTCCGCAGATCGGCTATGCCGGTCTGCTGCCGGTTGAGGCGACACGCGGCGGCCCGCGCTTCGCCGCATTGATCGAAGCCCTGCGTGGGAAGGACCTCGCCAGGGCAATGTCGGAAAAGTTCGCTATCGACGTCACCGACAAGTCGGTGATGATCACGGTGCGCGGCCGCTGTGCGGAGCGTGACGGCCGCATCCACACCGACAGCGAATGCAAGCTGGTCACCGCGTTACTGTATTTCAATGAAAACTGGGACGCGGAGGGCGGGCGGCTGCGGCTGCTGCGCCGCGGCGACGACCTCAATGACATACTGGCCGAGGTGCCGCCGGAGTCAGGCACGCTTGTCGCCTTCCGCCGGTCGGACTGCTCCTGGCATGGGCATGAGCCCTTCGTCGGCGTCCGCCGCTATGTGATGATCAACTGGATGGCGAGCACCTTTGCCGCCAAGCGGGAACTGCTCCGCCATCATGTCTCGGCCGTTGCCAAGCGTACCTTCGTGCCGGCCGCCGCGCATGCCTGACAGCACCGCCATTGCCCGCACCTTCCTGGGTTGCCTGGACCGGTGCGAGATCGGACCGTATCCGTTCCGCCACTGGCTGTTGCGCGACATGCTGCCGGTCGACGCCTGCTCGGCCATCGACGCCCTGGACGTGCGGCCGCCGATGATCGGCGACACGCAGGGCAAGCGCGAGACACACAACAGCACGCGGCAGTTCTTCAGTGTCGAGCAGCGCACGCGCCATGCCGTCTGCGACGCCATCGCCACCGCGCTGCAGGGCAGCGATGTGGTGCACCGGCTGGAGTCGCTGTGCGATGTCCGGCTGGCGGGTTCCTCACTGCGGATCGAGTACTGTCTCGACACCGACGGGTTCTGGCTGGAGCCGCACACCGATATCGGCGCCAAGCTGTTCACCATGCTGATCTACCTGTCGCAGGAACCCGGCTGCGAGGCGTGGGGCACCGACCTGTATGACAATAACAGGCAATGGGTCGGCACCTCGCCCTACCGGCGCAACTGGGGTCTGATCTTTGTACCCGGTCCGGATACGTGGCACGGCGTGGAGCGGCGGCCGATCCGCGGCGTGCGGCGGTCGCTGATCGTGAACTATGTGAAGCCGGAATGGCGGTCCCGGCACGAACTGGCATTTCCGGAGCAGCCGGTCGGGTGACCCGCGTCGCGTTCAGTTGGCCCGCTGCCTGGTCGAAAGATCGTTCAGCCGGTCGAGAATGTGTGCAATAATTCTGTAACCCGCATAGTAGAAAAAGAACAAGTTCACGACCGGGATCAGGCTCAGGATGAACCAGGCTACAGGGCTTGCACCAACCCGCGGTGCGAGCTTTGCAAGAATGATTGCCGCTATCAGGCCGATGATGAGGAGTGGGACAAAGGCCCCGATAACGGTGGCGACGGCATCGCCTTGAGACTGCATGATCGCACCTCTATTGTCGTTGCTCGACGTGAGCTGCGTGCAGTCTATCGCAAAGCACAGGTTCCAGGCGTCGTAGAAATGACTATTTCAGCTGTGCCGATGGGCCCCGCTCCGGAGCTTGGTTACCGGTCCTCGTCGAACAGGATCCGGTTCGCCGCGCCCTCCATGTCGTCATACTGTCCGCTGCGCAGCGACCACAGGAAGATCGCCAGGCCGCCGGCGCCGAAGACCAGGCTGACCGCCAGCAGGTACAGGATCACCGTCATGTCTTTGTCCCCGGGGCGCGCGCCCCTTTCCGCAGCCGCAGGCTGTTGCCCATCACCAGCAGCGACGAACTCGACATCGCCGCCGCCGCCAGCCAGGGCGTGACCAGGCCGGCCACCGCCAGCGGCACCATCACCACATTGTAGCCGATCGACAGCGCCAGGTTTTCCGTCATGACGCGGCGCGATTTCACGGCAGTGCGCAGCGCGATCCAGACCGGCGCCAGTTTCGCGCCCTGGAACACCAGATCGGCCACGGTCTGGCTGACATCCGCCGCCGAGGCCGGCGAGGCGGAGACATGCGCCGCCGCCAGGGCAGGGGAGTCGTTCAGCCCATCGCCGACCATCAGGATCTTTGCGCCGTCGCGCGCCCACGCCTCGATCAGCCCGACCTTTTCCACGGGCGTGCACCCGGCCCGCCAGTCCTCAATGCCCAACGCCGCAGCGATGCGAGCAACCGGCTCCGGCCGGTCGCCGGAGATCAGGCGCAGCCTCAGGCCCATGCCGCGCAGCCGTGCCACAACGTCGAGCGCATCGGCACGCAACCGTTCATCGAAGCTGAAGCGCACCGGCGCCGCGCCCGGCCGCGCCAGCCACAATTCCGGGCCGTCCGCCGAACCGGCTTCGATGCCGCAGAACGAGCGGCTGCCCAGCCGGGTTTCGCCATTCGGCCCGGACAGGCTCAGCCCGAGGCCCTGGTGCTCTACCACATTGTCAGCCGGCGCCACGATGCCCGCGGCAGCGACCAGCGAGCGTGCCAGCGGGTGGCGGCTGGTCGCGGCCAGTCCCGCCGCCTCGCGCAGCGCGGCCGGATCGACATCGTTCGACAGCGCCAGCAGCGGCTCCGTCAGCGTGCCGGTCTTGTCGAACACCACGGTATCGACCTGCGCCAGACGCTCCAGCGCTGTCGGCGACTTCAGCAGGATGCCGGCGCGGAACAGCCTGCCGGTGGCAATGACCTGCACCGCCGGCACCGCCAGGGCGAGGGCGCAGGGGCAGGTAATGATCAGTACCGCGGCCGCCGTGAGCAGCGAGTAGCCCAGCGGCGCGTCCATCCAGAAATACCAGCCCAGGAACGTCGTCAGCGCACATAGGTGCACCGCCGGCGCATAGCGCCGCGCCACCCGGTCGGCGATGACCACGAAGCGCGACCGGCGCGCCTCGGCGGCCTCGATCAGCCGCACGCATTCGGCCAGCAGCGTCGTCTCGCCGGTCGCAGTCGCGCGGACCGTCAGCGCGGCACCCAGGTTCAGCGTGCCGGCGAAGACCTTCGTTCCGGCCGATGCGTTGGCCGGCAGGCTCTCGCCGGTCACCAGGCTGGTGTCGAGCAGCGACTGGCCCTGATCCACCACGCCATCCACGCCGATGCGTTCGCCGGTGGCGACCAGGATGCGGTCGCCCTCTGCCACCTGTTCCTGCGCCCGCCGCTGGATGGTGCCGTCCGCCAGCAGCACCGCCACGTCGCTGGCCCTCAGCGTCAGCAACTGCTCCGCCGTCGCCCGTGCGCGCCCGCGCGCCATGTGGTCGAGGTAGCGGCCTATCAGCAGGAAGAACAGCAGCGTGACGGCGGAGTCGAAATAGGTGTGCTCGCCGTGCTGGATCGTCTCCACCAGGCTCATGACGGTGACCAGGATCACGCCGATGCTGATCGGCACGTCCATGTTGGTGCGGCGTTGCTTCAGCGCCGCCCAGGCCGAGGCGAAGAATGGCCGGCCGGCATAGGCGATCGCCGGCATGGTGATGGCGGCGGAAATCCAGTGCAGCAGCGCCAGCATAGCCGGACCGATCGGGTCCGACATGGTTTGACCGGCCCAGATGCCGATCGAGATGAACATGACATTGCCGGCGGCGAAGCCGGCGACGGCGAGGGCGCGCAGCAGCGCCCGCCCGGCCTGATCCTGCGCCGCCGACAGCGCGCGCATGTCGAATGGCACTAGGCGGTAACCCAGGGCTTCGATGCGGCCGACCAGCCGTTCCGCATCGCCGGCCGCGCCGCGCCAGGCCAGGCGCAGGCGGCGGGTGGTCATGTTGACGCGGCCGGCGGTGATGCCCGGCTGCTTCGCCAGCACCGACTCGATCAGCCAGACGCAGGCGCCGCATTGCAGCCCGTCGATCGCCAGCGTCAGTTCATGCGTGCCGTCCGGCTTGTCGACGACGTGCCGCGCGAGGTCCCAGCGCTCCGCCGGCTCCGGCTTCGGCGCGCGCTCAGCAGCATCCAGCACGCGTTGTTCGTAGTAGCGGCCCAGGCCCAGGCCCTGAATCATGTCGTGCGCCGCCGCGCAGCCGGTGCAGCAGAATGTGCGCCCCGCCGGCGCCGGCTGGCCGCAATGGGCGCAGATCGCGTCGGCAATCGCCTGCGTCGGCGGAAAGTCGTCCAGTGTGGCGGCCAGGGGTTGGGCCATGTTGGGCTACCGCACCATCACGCGGCGGGTGGTGCTGTAGACATGATCGCCGCTGTGAACGGTCACCAGCAGATCCCACTGGCCGGAGAACAGCGTCGTATCCGACTGCAGCCGCCCCTGGCCAAGGTCGCGCAGCGCCAGCACCGTGTGGTCCTTGGGCCCGACCGGGCGCTCCGCTTCCACATCGATGCGGGCCGCCGGCAGGGGCTGCCCCTCGCGGTCGACCACCATCAGCAGCGGACGCCGCTGTGCATCGATGCTTGTCTCGACGCGCCAGCCGAGTGCCGCCTGGACGCTCTCGACATCCAGAACGCGATTGTAGTCGTTTCTCAAGTCGATTCCGTCCATCCCAACCGGGCCCGGGAAGGACTTCACCGCGGCATAGACCATGTAGCCGTTGACGATTGCGACCCCGACCATGGCGGCGATCAGCCAGACCGGGAACCAGCGCCAGGAAGACGTGTTCATTGCTTTGCTCCTGCCGGCCGTGTGCCGCCCGAATAGCCCACCGGGCCCATGAAGGTTGAGTGATAGACCGTCTCTGTGCCCGTCGCGGTGTCACGCAGCACGAAGTCAACCGGGATGGACCCATCCTCGACTTTCTCCGGTCGGGCGGTGACCAGCAGGCGGAGCGTTTCCACCTGGTCCGCCGACGTCAGGATGCGCAGCACCGGCTCCGGCGCGCCGCCGGTTTCGGCCACTGTCATCAGCGCGCCGGGCAAGCCCTTGATCGTCATGTCAAAGGCGCGGTTCTGCGTGAGTTTGTTGGCAACCTTCAGCGTGTAGCCGTTGCGCAGGCTGCCGTCCTGCAGCGTAACGAAGATCGGCGCGCGGTCGCGCTGCACGGACAGGGTGAAGGTGGAGCGGGTGGTCAGCGCCACGGTCAGCACCAGAGCGCCGACCACGAGGACGCCGGCGTAGATCAGCGTCCGCGGGCGGAAGAAATGGATCGGCTCCTGCCGCCCCGCGGCCTTGGCCGCCTGGCGTGACAGCGTGTCCCAGGTGATCAGGCCCTTTGGCCGCTTCAGCCGCTTCATCACCGTATTGCAGGCGTCCATGCACAGGCCGCAATTGATGCATTCCAACTGAATGCCATCGCGGATATCGACGCCGGTCGGGCAGGACTGCACGCACAGGCCGCAGTCCACGCAGTCGCCGGCGTTTGTGCCAGGCGCATACTTCTTGCTGCCGCGCATCCGGGGTTCGCCACGCCAGGCCTGGTAGGTGACGGTGAAGCTCTGGTCGTCGAGCATCGCCGCCTGGAAGCGCGGCCAGGGGCACATGAAGGTGCAGACCTGTTCGCGCGCCCAGCCGGCCAGGACGTAGGTGGTGGCGGTGAACAATCCGGTGAAGAAATAGACCGGCGTCGGCGCCTGCAGCGTCCAGAAGTCGACCACCATGGTCGGCGCGTCGGTGAAATACATCATCGCCGCGCCGCCGGTCCAGAACGCCACGCCAATCCAGGCCCAGTGTTTCAGGAACTTCTTCCAGGCGGTGTCGGCGGTCAGCGGTGCGGCGTCGCGCGCCATGCGCTCCGCCCGGTCGCCCTCGATCGCCCGTTCGATCCACATGAACAGGTCGGTCCAGACTGTCTGCGGGCAGGCATAGCCGCACCAGACGCGGCCGACGACCGAGGTGACCAGGAACAGCGTCACCGCGCCCATGATCAGCAGGCCGGCGAGCAGCCAGATATCCTGCGGCCAAAGCTCCATATCAAAGAAGTAGAAGCGCTGGGTGGAGACATCCAGCAGCACGGCCTGGTCGGGCTGGCCGGGGCCACGATACCAGCGTATCCACGGCAGCACGTAGTAGAGCATCAGGCAGGGGATCATGATCGCCCATTTGACGATGCGGCCAGGGCCATACACCGCCTTCGGGTAGATCCGCACGCGGTTCGCATACAGACTCTGGCTGGTCGCCTTGGTCTCGGCCGCCGCCTGTCGATCTTTCTTGCTGATGCGTGACACGGTCTGTCGCTCCCGCATGACAGGGCCTGCCCCGACCCGTCATGCCGATATTCGCTGCAGGGGAAGAGAACGCCCGGAGGACTCCTGAACCTCCGGGCGTCCGTTCGTTACTCGCCGCCGCCCAGCGAGTGGACGTACAGCGTGACGGCCTTGATGGTGGCGGGATCGAGGCGGGTGTTCCACGCCGGCATCACGCCCATTTTCGGCCCCATGACCTGCGCCATGATCGCCTCACGCGTGTTGCCATACAGGTGCACCTGGCTTGCCAGCCGCGGCGCACCCATCAGCTTGTTGCCCTCGCCCTTCACGCCATGGCAGACGGCGCAGTTGGCGTTGAACACCTTGGCGCCTTCCGACACGTCCCGGCCGTCCGCCTTGTTGCCGTAGAACGTCACCCAGACATAGTCCGCGACCGCCTGGATCTGCGGCTGTGTCAGCAGGCCGGCGCCGAACGCCGGCATGGCGCTGGTGCGGGCGTTGGGATCGTCGGAGCGGACGCCGTACGTCACGGTCTTCTGGATGGCATCCAGCGTGCCGCCCCAGATCCAGGCGCCTGCGGCGAGTGCCGGGTAGCCCGGATTGCCGCCGCCGCCGGCGCCGTGGCACGGCTGGCAGTTGCTGGCGAAGACCTGCTTGCCGTCGACCAGCGCCACTTCCAGCAGCTTCGGATCGGCCTTGATCTGCGCGAAGGACAGCGTGCCGATCTTGTCCATGTCGGCCTTGCGCTTGGCGACGATCTTGGCGACGTCCTGGTCGACTTCCTGGCGGGTGGTGTAGCCCAGCACGCCGTGCAGGTAGCCGGGACCATAGGAGAACGACGGATACAGCACGAACTGCAGCACCGACGTGGCGATCGTGAGGTAGAACACATACAGCCACCATTTCGGCAACGGCGTGTTCAGTTCCTTCAGTCCGTCCCACTCATGGCCGGTCGTCTCGCGACCGGTGACGGAGTCCTTTTCGATCTTAGTGGGCACTACACGTCATCCTTGAACGGAATCTGGCCCTGGCGCTCGATGCTGTTCTTGCGGCTCGGCCAATAAGTGGAAACGACGATCGCGACGAACATGATCATCATGACGATGATGATGTGGTGGTCGATCCAGTGAACCACGTCCATGACACCGATCATTGGCGCAGCCTTTCGGTGTTGGTGTCGGCAAAGTTCACCAGCGTGCCCAGCATCTGCAGATACGCGACCAGGGCGTCCATTTCGGTCGGCGTGCCGTTGCCTGGCACCGTCACCGCCTTCGGATACCGCGCCAGCAGCTTGGTCTGGTCGGCTGTCGGATCCGACTGCGTCCGCAGGTCGGACTCGGCGCTGGTGATCTGCTCATCCGTGTAGGGCACACCGACCATGCGCAGTGTCTTCATCCGTGCCACGGTGTCGTAGGTCTGTAGCGGGGTTTCCGCCAGGAAGGCGTAGCGCGGCATCAGCGATTCCGGCACCAGCTCCTGCGGGTTCTTCAGGTGGGCATACTGCCAGTCGCTGGAGTATTTGCCGCCCACGCGCGCCAGATCGGGACCGATACGCTTGGAGCCCCACTGGAACGGATGGTCATACATGCTCTCGGCCGCGATCGAGTAGTGACCGTAGCGCTCCACCTCATCGCGCAGGGTGCGCACCTGCTGGCTGTGGCAGGTGTAGCAGCCCTCGCGGACGTAGATGTCGCGGCCACGGGATTCGAGCGGTGAGTAGGGACGCATGCCCTGTACCTTCTCCACCGTCGTTTCGACGGTGAAGACCGGAACCACCTCGACAATGCCACCGACCGCGACCGTCAGCAGCGTGCCGACCAGCAGGAAGATGGCGTTCTTCTCAAAGAATTCGTTGCGGAATGCCATGATCGCTCACTCCCCTGCAGCCGGAACGGCGCCGGCGGGATAACCGGATTGCAGCTTCTCGCGCGGCAGCTCCGTGGTGGGGCTCTTCACGGTCTGGATCAGGTTGTAGACCATGATCAGGCCGCCGGTCAGGAAGAACAGGCCGCCCAGCAGGCGCACGACCATGTAGGGATGGATCGCAACGACCGACTCGACGAACGAGTACTGCAGGAAGCCGTACTGGTCGTAGGCGCGCCACATCAGACCTTCGGTGATGCCGGCCACCCACATCGAAACGATGTAGAGGACGATGCCCAGGGTCGCGATCCAGTAGTGCCAGGACACCAGGCGCGTCGAATACAGCGCCTTGCGCTGCCACAGCACCGGAACGATGTAGTAGATCGCGCCGAACACGATGAACGCCACCCAGCCCAGCGCGCCGGAGTGCACGTGGCCGATCGTCCAGTCGGTGTAATGCGACAGTGCATTCACCTGGCGGACCGACATCAGCGGGCCTTCGAAGGTAGACATGCCGTAGAAGCCGACGGCGGTGACGCTGAAGCGCAGGCCCGGATCGGTGCGCAGCTTATCCCAGGCGCCCGACAGGGTCATGATGCCGTTGATCATGCCGCCCCAGGACGGCATCCACAGCATGACCGAGAACGCCATGCCCAGCATCTGCGTCCAGTCCGGCAGCGAGGTCCAGTGCAGGTGGTGCGGACCGGCCCAGATATACAGGAAGATCAGCGTCCAGAAGTGCACGACCGACAGCCGGTAGGAGTAGACGGGGCGGCCGGCGGCCTTCGGGATGAAGTAATACATCATGCCCAGGAAGCCGGCGGTCAGGAAGAAGCCCACCGCGTTGTGGCCATACCACCACTGCACGATGGCGTCCTGCACGCCCGAGTAAACGATGTAGCTCTTGGCCGAGAACAGGCTGATCGGCACCGCCGCATTGTTGCCGATATGCAGCATCGCCACGGTGACGATGAACGCCAGCAGGAACCAGTTCGCGACGTAGATGTGCTCTTCCTGCCGCTTCAGCAGCGTGCCGAGGAAGATCAGCAGATAGACCACCCAGACAACGGTCAGGAACAGGTCGATGTGCCATTCGGGTTCCGCGTATTCCTTGCTCTGGCTGTAGCCCATCACGTAGCTGAGCGCGGCCATCACGATGAAGAACTGATAGCCCCAGAACAGGAAATCGGCGAGCGCACGGCCGCCGAACAGGCGCGCCCGGCAGGTGCGCTGGACGATGTACAGCGAGGTGCCGATCAGGGCGGAGCCGCCGAAGGCGAAAATGGCCGCTGAGGTGTGCACCGGGCGCAGCCGCCCGAAGTTGATCCAGGACAATCCGAAGTTCAGCGAGGGCCAAGCCAGTTCGGCGGCAAGATAGACACCGACCAGGAACGCAACGATTGCCCAGAACATGGCGGCGATGATGAATTTCTTCACCACATCTTCGTTGTACATGACCGGCCGCGGGGCCGCGAATGCGTCACTCATGGCCGGCACCCTTTGCCGCTGCCTGGACTGCGTGACCGCCATCGAAGCGGCGCTTGATCAAGCTAAAAATGAATACGATGGCAAACAGCGCGAGCGCCGCGCCGAACACGGTCATTTCGCCATCGTTGGCTCGGCCGAACAGGATAAGCCCTATCAGGCCAAGGATCGCCACGAAGGGACCGACGATCCAGTCACCCACCTCGGATTGCATGAGTACCTCTCTTGCTAGCCGAGGCAATCTGACAACATGTTAACGACACCACCTTGATGCAGATCAACGGATTTCCGCCGGTTTTCTGGGCAATTGGTGCCACATGGAACATGTTCAGCACCTGATCGCGCTGTGCTCGTCCGATGCCGCGATCGGTGGTGGATTGCTGCTGGGACTGTTCCTGGCCGGGGCCGCCGGCAGCGTCCTGCACTGCGCGCCGATGTGCGGCGTGTTTGTCCTCGGGCAGGTTGCGGATCGCATGGCGCGCGTGCCGCACCGGATGTTATGCGAATCGATGCGTATTCGCAGTGGCTTGCTGGTGCCGTATCATCTGGGGCGCCTGACGACCTATGCCGGACTCGGCGCGGTGGCCGGTGGGTCGGCCGCGGTCTTCGCCGGCAGCTTCTGGACGCGGCCGGTCTCGGCGGTGCTGTTGGCGGTGGCGGCCGGACTGTTCATCAGCCACGCCGCCGGACGGCTGGCGGGTCTGCGCTGGGCAGACCGCGCGCCGGCCTGGTGGGGGCGGTTCCTGGGCCGCATCTCCGCCCGTATCCCGCGCGGGTCCGCGGCGGGTGAGTTTCTTCTCGGGCTGGCGCTGGGCTTCCTGCCCTGCGGCTTTCTCTACGGTGCGCTCGCGGCCGCTGCGGCGAGCGGTGCGCCGCTCCTGGGCGCTGCCGCCATGCTGGCGTTCGGTCTGGGCACGGTGCCGAGCCTGATGGTCGTCGGTGTGGCCGGGCAGGCGGCGGGGCGGCGCTGGAATCGCGGCGTGACCGCTGCAGCGCCCGTCGTCATGGGGCTGAACGCGGTGCTGCTGCTGATCCTGGCCTGGCAGCGCCTGGCATAGGGGCTCCGGTCGCCCGATTCCCTTGCCGCCGTGTTCGACGCCGAGCAGGCAAAGGCGGCGCAACGCCGCTGCAAGACCCGCCTAGAAGTTCGTCCAGGCGTACGCGGCCGTCACAATATCTGGCCAGTCCGGGGCCAGTACCGTCCGCGCCTCGTCGGCCCAGATGGTGTGGTATTCCTGGCCATGTTTCGCTGCATCCCAGGCCTCGTACCAGGCAATCAGCGCCGGCTCTTCGCTCGCCTCGAACCAGTCCCAGGCGGCCTCGTAGGAGGCGGAGTCCGGATAGGTGGTAACCCGACCGGTCTCCTCATGCGTAACGCTGTAAAGCACTGCTCGCTCCCGTGCGGCGCACCATGGGGTGCGGCATCCCTGCCATGCAAACAACGAATAAACCGCACGTCGGCGCGCGGTGGCAGCTGATTAAGCGGCCTTACCCGCCCAGGCGCAATGTGCCCATGCGAATTTTGCTAGGTCGTTTGCGCCTGACGTCCGAATGGTCCGTTCAGCCTCACGATGGTCAGGTTCAGATAGGCCGCGAAGGTGACCCACAGCAGGTAGGGGACCAGCAGAAGGCTTGCCAGACCGCTGATCGGCGCCAGCAGGATGATCGGCACCAGGCAGGAGAGCCACAGCACCGGCACCTCGTACAGCGCCCAGTCCGGGCGGCGCCAGCGAAAGAACAGCGGACTCCACAGTAGGTTCGCGGCGCCGTTCCACAGGAAGAGCAGCAGCACCATGGTGCGCGCACCGTCGGTCGGCGCGCTGGTCCAGGACAGGTAGAGCGACCAGGAGGCTAGGGCCAGGATCACGCTCCAGGCCGGGCCGAACAGATAGTCCGGCGGCTGCCAGGACGGTTTCTTCAGGTTGCGGTACCACGGCGTCAGGTCGGTGAGCCAAGCCCCGAACCCCGCCACAACCACACCCCACAGAACCGCCCCGGCAATCGCCAAAATCACGCCTGCACAATCCCCAGCAAGTGACCAACGTCCTTGAAGAAGATCTTGATGTGGGCGAGGGGGTCCTTCCGCACAAGCTTCTTGTTCATATACGATTCCCAGGTCAGGCGTTGTACGTCCTTGTCCTCGCACATGGTGACGAAGCGCTCGCGCCGCTTGTCGCTGGAGTACCAGAACCACTGCATGATCCCCAGGATCATGAACACCCGGCCGTGGTCCTTCATGAATTGTTTGCGGGCGGTCGCCAGGGCCGCCACGTCGCCGGTTGCCAGCAGTTGCTTTGCGGCCTCGCCAGCCAGGCGGCCGCCTTCAAGCGCATAGTAGATGCCTTCGCCGGAGGCCGGAGCGACCACGCCGGCCGCGTCGCCGGCCAGGACGACGTCCTTGCCGTTGTCCCAGCGCTTCAGCGGCTTCATCGGGATCGGCGCGCCTTCGTGGCGGATCAGCCTGGCATTCTCCAGCCCGGCGATCCGGCGCAGGTCCTTCACCGATCCACGCAGGGAGAACCCCTTATGCGCCGAGCCGGTGCCGACGCTGGCGGTCGCACCGTGCGGGAACACCCAGCCGTAGAAGTCGGGTGACACCCGGCCCTGGTAGTAGACGTCGCAGCGGTCCGGATCGTAGGCGGCGCCCTCCGCGGGCTTCGGCGCCTCGATGATTTCGTGGTAGGCGAAGACGTATTTCATCTTCTCCGCCCCCTTGACCGTCTGCCGCGCCAGTTGCGACTTGGCGCCGTCGGCGGCGATGACGACCTTGGCCCGGACCCGCTGCAGTGGCGCGTCGTCCCTGGTGCCTTTCGGGCGGAAGTTGATGACCGCGACACCATCAGGATCGCGCGTGAACTGCTCGAACGTGCCGTCGACCCGGTCGGCGCCGCACTTTGCCGCGCGCTCGCGCAGCCATTCGTCGAACTGCTCGCGGTTCACCATCCCGACGAAGCCGCCGCCGGTGACGGGCATGTCCACACCCTTTTCCGACGGCGCGACCATACGGGCCGACGTGATATGCGCGCACAGCAGGCTGTCGGGGATGCCGAAATCGCGGATCGCGCGTGGTGGAATGGCGCCGCCGCATGGCTTGATGCGCCCAGCCTTGTCGAGCAGCATGACCGACCGGCCCGCCTTCGCCAGCTCGTGCGCAGCCGTCGCCCCCGCCGGCCCACCGCCGACCACGACCGCATCGTATTCTTGCTTCATTGCCTCTCTCCTAGGTCGGATTTCATGGTCAGCCGGCGGCCAGCATCGAGCGCAGCGCCCAGGCGGTGACTTGCATGCCGATGACGAACAGGAAGACGCCGGTGTTGTTGTACCAGGGCGCCAAACCCTTGGGGTCCTTCAGCATCTTCGCCATGGCGGCGAATTGCAGCAGCAGGAGGACCGTCACCGCGCCGCCGTGCCAGGGGAAGCCCCAGGCGAACAGCAGCGCGACCATTACCATCTGCGGCACCGCCATGAAGATGCAGGCGACGATACCGGCGCGCTCCGGCCCCAGCAGTACCGGCAGCGAGTAGACGCCGCTTTGCTTGTCGCCCTCGATCGACTTGAAGTCGTTCAGCGTCATGATGCCATGCGCGCCAATGCTGTAGAGGATCGCCGGCACGAACACGTGCCAATCCGGCGCGGCGGCGGACATCACCGCGGCGCCGGTAATCCACGGCAGTCCCTCATAGCATGCGCCGCAGGCGGTATTGCCCCACCAGCCATTCGCCTTCAGCCGGAACGGCGGCGCGCTATAGGCCCAGGCGGCGGCCAGTGCGACCACCGCGGCGCCAAATCCCCACGGACCGAGGAACCAGGCGACGATCAGCGACGCAACCGTCCAGCTGATCGCGATGTACAGCCCGGTGCGTCCCGGCAGCCGGCCCGAGGGAATCGGCCGATGCGGCTCATTGATCGCATCCACATGCCGATCGAACCAGTCGTTCACGGCCTGGCTGGTGCCGCACACCATCGGCCCGGCCAGCAGCACGCCGAGGGCGACGAGTCCCCAGCGCCCCTCGAATGGCTGGCCGGAGGAAACGACACCGCAGCCGTAGGCCCACATCGGCGGAAACCAGGTGATGGGCTTCAGCAGCTCCACGGCCGCTTGCAGGCCCCTCGGGCCAGCGGATTGTCCGGTCGAGGGCACGGTAGTGAGGTCGGGATGGGAGGCGCTCATGCAGTTGGTCCGATCGCTACTTTAGTATGTGTCTAGTCGGCCCCCTGGGCTTCGCCTTCGCCCAGGCCATAGCGCCGCAGCTTCACGTACAGGCTCTGCCGGCTCAGCCCGAGCATCTCCGCCGCCGAGGCACGATTGTCCCCGGTCAGGTTCAGGGCTGCTTCGATGCAAAGCCGCTCGATCACATCGGTGGCTTCGCGCACCAAATCCTTCAGCGCCACGCGCCCGATCAGTTCGGTCATGTGTTCGAGCGACTTCGGGAAGGCACGCGCCTGCTGCGGCGTCTGCTGCAGGCGGCGGCCGACATCACGAATCGCGAAACCGAAGCAGGGCTGGCCGCCGTTCATCATCGACACGGCCGAAACCTCCACCTCGCTCGTCTCGCCAAGTTCGCCACGTACCTGGCTGGCAAACAGCCGCACCGATCCGTACTGGCGCAGATTCGCCGTCAGGACGTCGATCTCGACATCGGTCCGGCCGAGCCAGCGGCCGAGGCTTTGCCCGCGCGACTGCTCCTCGGTCGGCAGTTGTGCCATTTCGATGAACGCCCCGTTGGCGGTCATGATCTGCCCGTTGGTGTCGGCCACGACGAACGCGTCCGGCGCGTTTTCCATCAGCTTCAGCAGCTTGGTCTTGATCTTCGGCACCTGCATCGCCGTCTCGCCGGTCACGGTGGCGATGCGCACCAGGCACGCAGTGCCGTTCTCGTCACGGAACAGCGACGCCGAAACCAGGGTGTCCTGATCGCCCTCCGCCAGTCTTGCCCTGACGTCGTCGGCCCGGCCGGAGGTGCGCACACCCGCCAGCAGCAATTCAACGGAGCGGGCAGTATCGGCGCTGAAGGCGTCGGTGAGTTGCCAGGGCCTTGTCTGCGTTGCCAGCTTCGGCAGCAGCCGTTTCGCGGTCGGATTGCTGTCGAGCACGCGCTGGCCGCTGCCGTCGACAATCAGAACTGCGTCGGACGCCATCTGAAACAGCAGCCGGTAGCGGGTTTCGACATGGCGGATGCGCGCGTAGTCGCGCTCCATCGATTGCTGGGCGTCGATCAACCGGCGCTGCAGGCTGGAGACGGCGCGCAGGTCGCGGCCGAAGGCCACGAGGCGCTGCGGGTTACCGGCCTGCACGACGGCGTAGAGAATTGGAATGTCGGGACTGCCGGGGCTGAAGCCGGTTTCCGCGGCACGCGCGGTCGGGTGGTTCAGGTGGCGCCACCGCGGATCGCTTCCGGCCAGGGCGTCCGCCAGCATCTGGGAAATCTTTGGCCGGCTTTCCTCGGTCACCACCTCGGCCCAGGCCTTGCCAAGCCAGTTGACGTAGCCCGGCAACTCGTCGGCAAGACTTTGATCGGAAATCGAGACGTCCTTGATCACCCCATGCTGGTCCAGGATCAGCGCAATGTCCGCGGCTGCCGAAACCAGGGAAGCGGCTGCCTCCGCGTCAACCGCGCCGAGCGCTGTTCTTGGGGTTCTGAACGTCCTCACGACGAGCGGTACCCTCCAAACTCGATCCGTGCGACCGAACGATCCGGTGCACGGGGCGCGGCGCCCTAATCTGCCGCAGTACGCAACGCAATCAGCCCGCTGGCCTGCCGCACCGCGCTCAACGCGTCCGGGGCGCAGACATCCGCGCCGATGCGGACCAGTATCTCGGGCTGGCGCAGCAGCAGCGGCCCGCCGACCATGATGCTGAGATCGCGGTTGCGGGAGACACGCCGCAACGTCTTGATGCAGGTTGCCAGGCCTTCGAGCCGCGGCGGCGACGCCACGGTGAATCCGGCAACGTCGATCCAGGTCTCACGCGCGATGGCAACCGCTTCGTCCGGCGCCGTGGCCGGGCCGCCCGTAACGGACCAGCCTTCGCGCTGAAAGAATTCGGCGACGATCATCAGGCCGAAGGTGTGCTGCTCGCCGGGGGCCGGGATCAGCAGGATGTTCGGCGGCTGCGGGTGGTTGATGGCGGCGGACTGGAATTCGGGCGACAGGTAGCGGACCACCTGCTGCAGCCGGCCCAGCCCGATCGTGACCTCGGCAAAATCGCAGCGGTCCTCTTCCCACAGCATGCCCAGGGTCCGGGCCGCCTGCGTCACGACGCCTAAGTATAAGGAGACGGCGGTCGCGCCACGCTGCTGCAGATCCTTGATGAAAGCTTCCGCAGCCGCGCCATCGGGCCCGAGGAGCAGGCGGACCAGCGAGGCATTGTCATCCTCGGTTGTGGTGAACGCGACGATGTCCTCGGTAGGGGTGGCGTTGACTGCGCGGAGCATGGCGAGACGGGGCAGGATTTCCGCTTCGACGACGCGGGTCAGCAGCGAGGCACGTTGCTGGCGATCGAGGGCTGCGTGGCTGTGTCGCTCGGCGCCATTCGGCGGTGTCCAGCCGGAAGCGGCTTGCCTGCTCATGAGCGGTGCTGCCGCTGTCGAGGTGGGGCCGGGGGGGCTGTGCCACCTTTCAGGCTCCGGTCTCTGCTCAATGAAGGCTGCCATATCATAACCCCCTCCCTGATAACACTGCCGCCCCGAAAAATTGTCAAGCTTGGTTTACGTACAGACAGCTTGACAGTCTCGGCGGGTGCGGCCTAGCCTTCCGTTAACGCTGCTTCATGAGCAGGGGGGACGAAGTGAACAGCCGGTTTACAGACCATGATCCTCTCCGCCCTTCGCGGTCATCCAAGGTCGAAAGCGTCATTGGGAAGGCCTTGGATGAGTACCTGCTCCCGAAAGCGAGAGCCGACATCGCTATGACACGGTTGTCAATCCATGTTTACGTTTGACCTGCTAGACCGGGTGCTCCAGTCGGTGGATTGCTGCCCCTGGGGCGCTACCGCCGGGCGACACGTCCACCAGTCGAGCCCGGTGCGCGGGCGCCCGCTCTACACGCCGGAGGAGCGGCGGCGGCGCGACGAATCGCCGTGGACACTCGTCCAGGGCATCCTCGCCCCGGTCCAGTTTCTGGTGTTCCTCGTCAGTCTGGGCCTGGTACTGCGCTATCTCGCGACCGGCACCGGCTGGGAGATCGCCACCGCGTCGATCATTCTGAAGACCGCGGTGCTGTATACCATCATGGTCACCGGCGCGATCTGGGAACGCGACGTGTTCGGCCAGTACCTCTTCGCCCCCGCCTTCTTCTGGGAAGACGTGGTCAGCATGCTGGTGATGGCGCTGCACACCGCCTATCTGGTGGCGCTGCTGTCAGGCGCGGTTGACGCTGAACGGCAGATGTGGCTCGCGCTGGCGGCCTACGCCTCCTACGTCATCAACGCCGCGCAGTTCGTCCTGAAGCTGCGTGCCGCCCGGCTGCAGGCGGCAACGGTGTGGCCGGCCGGTTCGGCCGTAGGCCAGGCCCCATGAGTGCCGCTGCCGCAACGGTAACCAGTTCAACGACGGGTGGCTGCGAAGACCGCCCGGTCTTGCGGGAGCGAGGACAACATTCAGTTTTCTGTGGCCTGACCGGCGTGGTCTGGCTGCACCGCAAGATTCAGGACGCCTTCTTCCTGGTCGTCGGTTCGCGCACCTGCGCGCATCTGCTGCAGTCCGCCGCCGGCGTCATGATCTTTGCCGAACCACGCTTCGGCACGGCGATCATCGACGACCGTGACCTGGCCGGCCTGGCCGATGCGAATGACGAACTCGACCGCGTTGTGACGCAACTGCTGGAGCGGCGACCGGATATCAAGCTGCTGTTCCTGGTCGGCTCCTGCCCGTCCGAGGTCATCAAGCTGGACCTGTCGCGCGCGGCGCTGCGGCTCAACCGGCAGTTCGCTCCGGGTGTCCGGGTGCTGTCCTATTCCGGCAGCGGCATTGAAACCACCTTCACCCAGGGTGAGGACGCCTGCCTCGCCTCCATGGTGCCGGTGCTGCCGCAGACGGATGCAAGCCAGTTGCTGGTCGTGGGTGCTCTGGCGGATGTGGTTGAGGACCAGTTCGCCCGACTGTTCGCTGCGATGGGCATCGCGAACGTGCGCTTCCTGCCGCCCCGCAACTCCGGCGACCTGCCGCCGGTCGGCGCCGCCACACAATACCTGCTCGCGCAGCCATTCCTCGCCGACACCGCTCGGGCGCTGGAGCAACGCGGTGCGACGCGCATCGCTGCACCGTTCCCGCTGGGTGTCGAAGGTACCACGCTGTGGCTGCAGGCCGCGGCTGATGCGTTCGGCATCGATCCGACTCGCGTCCGGGCCGCAACCGACATGCCGCGCGAACGCGGCAAGCGGGCGCTGGCGAACTACCGCGACCGGCTGGCCGGCAAGCGCATGTTCCTGTTCCCCGACTCGCAACTGGAAATCCCGCTGGCCCGATTCGTTTCGCGTGAACTCGGCATGCAGGTGATCGAGGCGGGCACGCCTTACCTGCATCGGGCGCACATGGCCGACGAACTGGCGCTGCTGCCGGCGGGTATCCAGGTGTCGGAGGGCCAGGATGTGGAGCGGCAGCTTGACCGGTGTCGTGACGCGCGTCCTGACATTACGGTCTGCGGCCTAGGGCTGGCAAACCCGCTGGAGGCAGAAGGCCTGACGACGAAATGGTCGATCGAGCTGCTGTTCACCCCGGTGCAGGGCTACGACCAGGCCGGCGATCTGGCTGAGTTGTTCGCGCGCCCGCTGGTGCGGCGCACGCGGTTGGCGGTGTAGCGACATGAAGCTGACACTGTGGACATACGAAGGACCGCCCCATGTCGGGGCCATGCGCGTCGCGACCGCCATGGAAGGGCTGCACTACGTGCTGCACGCGCCGCAGGGCGATACCTATGCCGACCTGCTGTTCACCATGATTGAGCGGCAGTCAAAGCGGCCTCCGGTCACCTACACGACGTTTCAGGCGCGTGACCTCGGCGGCGATACGGCAGAATTGTTCAAGACCGCCGCGCGCGAGGCCTATGAACGCTTTCGACCGCAGGCGCTGCTGGTCGGTGCGTCCTGCACAGCCGAACTGATTCAGGACGATCCCGGCGGACTGGCGCGCGCGGTGGCACTGCCGATCCCTGTGGTGCCGGTGGAACTGCCGTCCTACCAGAAGAAGGAAAACTGGGGTTCGGCCGAGACCTTTTATCAATTGGTCCGGGCGTTTGCCGGGCCGCAGGCGCCGAAGCCGGGAACGCAACGAGCGCCACGCCCCGCGGGTCAGCGGCCACGTTGCAACCTGCTGGGACCGACGGCGCTGGGGTTCCGCCATCGTGACGACGTAAGCGAAATCACCGGCCTGCTGGACCGGATGGGGATAGACGTGCATGTCGTTGCGCCGCTGGGTGCGACGCCAGCCGATCTGGCGACACTGGGTGAGGCAGACTTCAACGTCGTGCTGTATCCCGAAACCGGGATGCCGGCGGCCCAGTGGCTGTTGCGGACGTTCCAGCAACCGGTGGTGAAGACCGTGCCGATCGGCATCGGCGCAACGCGCGACTTCATTGCGGAAGTCGCAGGAATTGCCGGAGTCGATGCCACCGCGGTGCTGGAAGCCGACGACTCGCGGCTGCCGTGGTACTCGCGGTCGGTCGACTCGACCTACCTGACCGGCAAGCGCGTCTTCATCTTCGGCGACGCCACGCACGCCGTCGCCGCGGCGCGCATCGCCGCGGAGGAGCTGGGCTTCACCGTCGTCGGCCTGGGCACCTATTCGCGCGAATTCGCTCGCGAGGTGCGTGAAGCGGCGGCACGTTACGGCGTCGAAGCAACGATCACGGACGACTACCTGGAAGTCGAAGCCGCCATTGCGGCGCAGCACCCGGAACTGGTGCTGGGCACGCAGATGGAGCGGCATATCGCCAAGCGATTGGGGATCCCGTGCGCGGTCATTTCGGCCCCGGTTCACGTGCAGGATTTCCCGGCGCGCTATTCGCCGCAGATGGGATTCGAAGGCGCCAACGTCATTTTCGACACCTGGGTCCATCCACTGATGATGGGCCTGGAGGAACACCTGCTGCACATGTTCCGCGACGACGCCGAATTCAAGGATGAAGCCGGCGCCTCGCATCTTGGATCGCATGCCGCTTCCCGGCCGGTGGAGGCGACGCCCGAAGCTCCCGAACCTGTCATGGTTGCCGAACGCTCCGTCGCCTGGGATCCCGCGGCGGAGAAGGAACTCAAGAAGATCCCGTTCTTCGTGCGTGGCAAGGCCCGTCGCAACACCGAAACGTTTGCGTCGGATCGTGGCATCGCAACGATTACTGTGGACACCTTGTATGATGCGAAAGCCCATTTCGGCCGTTAATCGCACACACATTCGCGTCGTCGTGGTGACCATGGACAGTCACCTCGGCGGTGCCCTCGCGCGGGCCGAAAGCGCGCTGAAAAAGGACCTGCCGAACCTGACCGTCACGATGCACGCGGCGGATGAATGGACCGGCGACGCGGACGCTCTGACCGCCTGCCACGCTGACATCGCCAGGGCCGATATCGTTATTGCCGCAATGCTGTTCCTGGAGGATCACATCCGCGCGGTGTTGCCGGCTTTGCGCGCGCGGCGCGAGTCCTGTGACGCCATGGTCGGGCTGCTGTCGGCGAGCGAGGTCGTCAAGCTGACCCGTGTGGGCAAGTTCGAGATGTCGGGCGAGGCACAGGGTGCGATTGCCTGGCTGAAGCGGATGCGTGGCAAGGGCAGCAACGAATCGAACGCCCGCAGCCAGATGAAGATGCTGCGCCAGGTGCCGAAGCTGCTGCGGTTTATCCCCGGAACGGCGCAGGACGTGCGCGCCTACTTCATGACGCTGCAGTACTGGCTGGCCGGCTCCGAGGAGAACCTCGGCAACATGGTCAAACTGCTGGTCGGCCGCTACGCCGCCGGCGAACGTGCGTCGCTGGCCGGTATGGTCAAGGCGGCATCGCCGATCGAGTATCCGGACGTCGGGCTGTATCACCCGCGCACCAGGCACCGGATCATCGAGAAGCTGGATCACTTACCGGCGACAGGGCAGGGGGGCCGGGTCGGCATCCTGCTGCTGCGCTCCTACGCGCTGTCCAGCAACTCCGCCCATTATGACGGCGTGATCGAGGCGCTGGAGGCCAAGGGCCTGCAGGTGGTGCCGGCTTTCGCCAGCGGCCTGGATCAGCGCGAAGCGGTCGAGAAGTATTTTACCCATAACGGCAAAGCGACCGTTGACGCGGTCGTGTCGCTGACCGGGTTCAGCCTGGTAGGCGGTCCCGCCTATAACGACGCACACGCCGCCGAGACCCTGCTGGCGTCGATGGACGTGCCGTATATCACCGCGCATCCGGTGGAGTTCCAGACGCTGGAGCAGTGGCAGGCGGATTCACGCGGGCTGCTGCCGGTCGAAGCGACGATGATGGTCGCCATTCCGGAATTGGATGGCGGCATCTGGCCGATGACCTTCGGCGGTCGGTCCGAGGCGGTCGGCGAGGACCGGCGGCGCGACATGGTGCCGCATCCGGAGCGGGCCAGCATGCTGGCGGCGCGCGTCGCAAAGCTGGTCACGCTGCGTCGGAAGAAGCGGGCGGATCGCAAGATCGCCATTGCCATCTTCAATTTTCCACCGAACGCCGGCACCGTTGGTACGGCAGCGTACCTGTCGGTCTTCGCCTCGCTGTTCAACACGCTGAAGGGGCTGAAGGCGGCCGGCTACACCGTGGACCTGCCGGAAAGCGCCGACGCGCTGCGCGATCGCATCCTGTATGGCAACGCCGCGGTTTTTGGCGCCAATGCCAATGTCGCTGCGCGCGTCCCGGCGGACGAGCATGTTCGCAAGCAGCGCTGGCTGCCGGATATTGAGAAGCAGTGGGGACCGGCGCCGGGCAAGGCGCAGACCGATGGCGCCACGATCCACGTGTTGGGCGAGCATTTCGGCAACGTCTTCATCGGTGTGCAGCCGGCCTTCGGTTACGAAGGCGACCCGATGCGACTGCTGTTCGAGCATGGTTTTGCGCCGACGCACGCCTTCTGTGCCTTCTATCGCTGGATCGCGCAGGATTTCGGTGCCGACGCGGTGCTGCATTTCGGCACCCACGGCGCGCTGGAGTTCATGCCCGGCAAGCAGGCTGGCATGTCGGCCGAGTGCTGGCCCGATCGGCTGATCGGCGACCTGCCGAATTTCTACCTGTATGCCTCGAACAATCCGTCCGAGGGCATGATCGCCAAGCGTCGCGCCGGCGCGGCGCTGATCAGCTACCTGACACCACCGGTGCAGCATGCCGGCCTGTATCGCGGCCTGCTGGACCTGAAGGCGTCATTGGACCGCTGGCGGTCGCTGCCGCCGGATGCGGATATATCGCAGCGCGAAACGATGGCGCAGGTGATCCAGGCGCAGGCCGTGGCCGTGAACCTGGCCGAGGCGGACCCCGCCTGGACCGGCGAGGACGACGCTGTCATCGGCAAGCTGCAGAACGCGCTGCTGGAACTGGAATACACGCTGATCCCGCACGGTCTGCACGTGGTGGGTGAGGCGCTGGAGGAAGATCACCGCACCTTCATGCTCGATGCCGCCGGCATCACCGATCCGGTGGAGCGCAAACGGCTGGATGCACTGCTCGCGGCAGACCACGAAATTCCGGCGATCATCCACGCGCTGGATGCCGGCTATATCCGCCCGGCCCCCGGCGGCGACCTGCTGCGCACGACAGAGGTCCTGCCCACCGGCCGCAACCTGCACGGCTTCGATCCGTTCCGGATACCGAGCGCTTTTGCGCTGAAGGATGGGGCGCATCAGGCGGACAAGCTGCTGGCGCGGCATCAAGCTGATAGCGGCAAGCTGCCGGAAACGGTGGCAATGGTGCTGTGGGGCACTGACAACCTGAAGACGGAAGGCGGCCCGATCGCGCAGGCGCTGTGGCTGATGGGTGCCGAACCGCGCACTGACAGCTACGGCCGCGTCTCCGGCGCCAGGCTGATCCCGCTGGCGACGTTGGGCCGGCCGCGCATCGACGTGGTGGCGACGCTGTCCGGCATTTTCCGTGATCTGCTGCCGTTGCAGACGAAGCTTCTGGCCGAGGCGGCACTGCTGGCAGCGCAAGCGGACGAGCCGACGGAACAAAATTTCATCCGCAGGCACGTGCAGGCTTATATCGCTGAGCATGGCGGCACCGTGGAAGAAGCGGCGCTGCGTGTCTTCGGCAACGCCGATGGCGCCTATGGCTCCAACGTCAACAACCTCGTCGGCAGCGGCACATTCGACGATGAAGATGAGCTGGCCGACGCCTACCTGAAGCGCAAAGGCTTCGCCTATGGCGTCTCCGGCAAACCGCAGCGGTCCGACGCAGTGCTGGCCCATGCGCTGGCCGGTGTCGAGGTGACTTACCAGAACCTCGACTCGCTGGAGATGGGCGTCACCACCGTCGACCATTACTTCGACACGCTGGGCGGCATCTCGCGTGCCGTGCGGCGAGCGCGCGGCGGCGCGGCGGCATCCGTCTATATCGGTGACCAGACACGCGGTGATGGCACCATCCGCACCATCTCGGAACAGGTGGCGCTGGAGACACACACGCGGGCGCTGAATCCGAAATGGTATGAAGCATTACTGGCGCACGGCTATGAAGGCGTGCGAGAAATTGAAGCACACGTCACCAACACCTTCGGCTGGTCGGCGACGACCGGCGAAGTACAGCCCTGGGTCTACCAGAAGCTGTCCGAGACCTTCGTTCTTGATCCGGAAATGCGTGAGCGGCTGGCGAAGCTGAATCCGACAGCGTCGGCCAAGATCGCCAACCGGCTGATCGAGGCGCACGACCGGAACTATTGGACGCCCGACGAGAAGACCCGCGAGGCTCTGCAGCGTGCGGGAGAAGAATTGGAAGACCGGCTTGAAGGTGTCGGTCTGGAGGCAGCGGCATGACAGTCATCAGACGAATTCCGGCGCGCGGCGATGGGGAAGGCAGTGTTCAGGTCACAATGGACCCGAACCTGAATATCGGCACCGCGCAGGTTTTCGCAGTCTACGGAAAGGGCGGGATCGGCAAGAGCACGACATCGTCCAATCTTTCCGTTGCATTCTCCAAGCTGGGCAAGCGCGTGCTGCAGATCGGCTGTGATCCGAAGCACGACAGCACGTTTACGCTGACGAAATGCCTGGTGCCGACGGTCATCGACATCCTGGAAAGCGTTAACTTCCACTCGGAAGAACTACGCGTCGAGGACTTCGTCTACCAGGGCTACAACGGCGTCATGTGCGTCGAGGCGGGCGGACCGCCTGCCGGCACGGGCTGCGGCGGCTACGTCGTCGGCCAGACCGTGAAGCTGCTGAAGGAACACCACCTGCTGGAGGACACCGACGTTGTGGTGTTTGACGTCCTCGGCGACGTGGTGTGCGGCGGCTTTGCCTCGCCGCTGCAGCACGCCGGGCGGGCGCTGGTGGTGGCGGCAAACGATTTCGACTCGATCTTCGCCATGAACCGCATCGTCGCGGCGATCCAGGCGAAAGCGAAGAACTATGAGGTGCGGATGGGCGGCGTCATCGCCAACCGCAGCGAGTCGACGGACCAGATCGAAAAGTTCAACGAACGGACCGGCATGAAGACGCTGGCGCACATTCCGGCGCTGGATGTCATCCGCCTGTCGCGGCTGAAGAAGTCCACGCTGTTCGAGTTGGAAGCGACGCCGGAGGTGGTCGCCGTCCAGAACGAATACCTGCGCCTGGCGGCGTCGCTGATCGCCGGTGTCGATGCGCTGGACGCGAAGCCGCTGAAGGACCGGGAAATCTTCGACCTGTTGGGATTCGACTGATGCCGACGGCAACCTACGCCACGCGACGGGGCGAACTGCTGCAGTACTTCGACCGCACCGCGGTCGATGCCTGGAAGCGGCTGACCTCCGACGCGCCGGTCAATTCGATTCGCGCCACCGTGCGTGCGGGCCGCGACGACATGCGCAACACGCTGCTGTCGTGGCTGCCGGACGACCTGCGCGGACGCCGTATCCTGGACGCCGGCTGCGGCACCGGCGCGTTCTCGGTGGAAGCGGCGAAGCGCGGCGCGCACGTCGTGGCGATCGATCTCTCACCCACGCTGGTGGGCCTGGCGCGCGAACGCCTGCCGCACGATCTGGGCGAGGGCCGCATCGACTTCCATGTCGGCGATATGCATGACCCGGCGCTCGGCCGTTTCGACCACGTGGTGGCGATGGACTCGCTGATCCACTACAAGGCGCGCGACGTGGCGCGTGTGCTGGCGGGTCTGGCGGAGCGCACGGACCGTTCCATTATCTTCACCTTTGCACCGCGCACCACGATGCTGACGATGATGCACGCCGTCGGCAAACTGTTCCCCCGCGGCAACCGCTCACCGGCGATCGAACCCGTGCGGCCGACCACCATTCGCAAGCACGTCGGCGGCCATCTGAACGATTGGCATATCGGTCGGACGCATCGCGTCTCCGTCGGCTTCTACATCTCGCAGGCCCTGGAGGTGGTGAAGCCGTGAAATCCTTCGCGGACAAACTCTCGCAGCCCTGGACGCTGATCAGCACGCGGTTCCTGCCGTTTGCCGATGCCGCGACGCCGGAACTGCCACTGGGTCGTTTGTTCCGCCTGTCATTGTTCCAGGTCTCGGTCGGCCTCGCCGTCGTGCTGCTGATCGGCACACTGAACCGGGTGATGATCGTCGAACTCAACGTGCCGGCCTGGCTCGTTGCGGTGATGATCTCGCTGCCGCTGGTGTTCGCGCCGTTCCGGGCGGTGATCGGCTTCAAGTCGGATAATCACCGGTCGGTGCTTGGCTGGCGCCGTGTGCCCTATATCTGGTTCGGCACGCTGCTACAGTTTGGTGGTCTGGCGATCATGCCGTTTGCGCTGATCGTGCTGTCCGGCGACACCAATGGTCCGCTGATCTACGGTCATATCGGTGCCGCGCTGTCCTTCCTGCTGGTGGGTGCGGGGCTGCACACGACACAGACCGTCGGGCTTGCTCTGGCGACCGACCTGGCGCCGGAAAAGTCGCATCCCCGCGTCGTTGCCCTGCTGTGCATGATGCTACTGCTGGGCATGATCGGCGGCGCGCTCGCCTATGGCTTCGCCCTGCGTCACTTCACCGAGGTCAAACTCATCCAGGTCATCCAGGGCACCGCTTTGGCCACCATGGTGCTGAACGTCATCGCCCTTTGGAAGCAGGAACCGCGCAACCCGGCGCTGACCGCCAGGGACCGCAGGCGCGACACCTTTGCCGAGGCCTGGGCGGCGTTCAGCGAGCAGCCCCACGCGAAGCGGAAGCTGGTGGCGCTGGGTCTCGGTACCGTTGCGTTTTCGATGCAGGACGTGCTGCTGGAACCGTATGGCGGCCAGGTGCTGCACCTGACCGTGGGCAACACGACGCTGCTCAGCGCATTGCTCGCGGCCGGCGGCCTGTCCGGCTTCGGCCTTGCGGCTCGGAGGCTGGCGCGCGGCGCCGATCCGTATCGCCTGGCGGCGATCGGCGCGCTGGTCGGCCTGGTCGCCTTCACCGCGGTGATCTTCGCCGCCCCGTTGCACAGCCAGCCGCTGTTCGCCGTCGGGACGGCGCTGATCGGCTTTGCCGCCGGCCTGTTCGCCCATTGCACGCTGACCGCCGCCATGGGGTCCGCTCGTGCCAGTAATGTTGGCCTCGCTCTGGGCGTCTGGGGCGCGGTGCAAGCCTCGGCCGCTGGCGGCGCCGTGGCTGCCGGGGGATTGATCCGCGACGGCGTCGGCTATTTGGCGATGCAAGGCCGTTTCGGTGCCGCGATGGCCAACGAGGCGACCGGTTACTCGGTTGTCTACCACATGGAAATCGCACTGTTGTTCGCAACGCTGATTGCCATCGGACCGCTGGTCCGGCGGATCGCGTACGAGAGCGCAGCACGACCCTCGCCGGCGTTTCCGCTTGGTGAGGTTCCCACTCACTCGCTTAGCCTTTCGAGGTGATGTCATGGAAAGAGGCGCACTCACCGGTTACATGGATGTCGCCCAGATGACGCTTTACGCGTTCTGGCTCTTCTTTGCCGGCCTGGTCTACTACCTCCGCAAGGAGGACAAGCGGGAAGGCTACCCGCTGATCACCGAAACCGGTGAAAAGCAGGTTGGATTCCCGGTTCCGCCGAAGCCGAAACGCTTCCTGCTGCCGCATGGCGGCGAGGCGTGGGCGCCGCGCGCCGAGGATCCGCAGCCGAAATTCATCGGGCGCCCGGCCGATTTCGGCTTCGGTGCACCACTGGTGCCGGCGACGGCCAATCCGATGGCGTCCGGCGTTGGTCCGGCGGCCTATGCGCTGCGCGCTGACAAGCCGGATATGGTGACGGTCAGCCACGAAATCCGCATCGTACCGCTGCGCAAAATGGCCGCCGAAGGCTACACCGTGGATGAGGAAGGACCCGATCCGCGTGGCATGTCCGTGGTCGGCTGTGACGGCGTCTCTGCCGGAACGATCGCGGACATCTGGTTCGATAAATCCGAAGATCTCGTTCGTTACATGGAAGTCAATCTGGCCGGTGGCGGAACCGTCCTGATCCCTGCGCCATTGACCAAGATCATTGGCAATACGGTGAGCATGGCGTCCGTCTTGGGCTCCCAGATCGCCGAAGGGCCGAAGACGGCCAGCCCGGATCAGATCACCCTCCGCGAGGAAGACATGATCCAGGCGTACTTTGCCAGCGGCCACCTGTTCGCAACACCCGCCCGTTCGGAGCCATTAATATGAATGACCTGAAGGAGCACGAGTACGAACCGATCCGCGGCCTGCCGGCGCCTCTGCCGGCAGGAGAGGGGATCCTCTGGCAGGGCGCCCCGGACCGGGCAACGTTCAACCGCCGGGTGATGCGCCTGCACTGGGTATCGGTCTACTTCCTCGGACTCGTGCTCTGGGGCGTTCAGGGTGGGGTATCGGCCGGCGACCCGGCGCTGGAGATCGTTGGATCGTCGGCCCGCCTTGTTGGTCTCGGCGGCATCGTTGTGGCAGTGTTGTGGACGTTTGCGTATCTTGTTGCGCGGACGACCATCTATACGATCACCAACCGCCGGGTCGTCATCCGTTTCGGTATCGCGTTCCCGATCACGCTGCAGATTCCCTTCAGCAAGATCGAAAGCGCCGGCCTGCATGTCTGGGCAAACGGCGCGGGTGACATCGCCCTGGCCGTCGCGCCTGGCCAGAAGATCTCCTACTTCATCCTCTGGCCGCACACGCGCCCGTGGCAGATCAGCCGCACGCAGCCGATGCTGCGCAGCATCCCCAATGCGGCGTCGGTCGCGCAAATCCTCAGCCGGGCGCTGGCAATCTCCGCCGGACAATCGCTGCCGGTGCGTGTGAGCCAGGTTGGCGAAAAGCCGGTATCCATTCCGGCGGCAGCCTGAGGACGCACCATGATCCAGGCCCATCACACAGAGCGCTTTCCACGGGTCATCCTGATAGCCGTTGGCACGGCCATGGTGATGTCGATCATGGCGGCTGCGGCGGGACGGATCTGGCCGGTCAGCTACACAACACCCACGGCTGCGGCTGTCGTCTCACGCGACCTGCTGTTCCGGGATATGCCGGATGGTGGCGTCGCGATCTACGACGCGCACGATTCAAGCGCGCCGATCAGCATTGCGGCGCCGCAGACCAACGGGTTCCTGCGGGCCACGATGCGCACCCTGGCCAGCCAGCGAAAGCGGCAGGATGCCGGGCCCGACATTCCGTTCCGTCTCACCCGCTACGCCGATGGGCGGTTGACCCTTGAGGATCCGACGACGCATCGCATCGTCGAAATGGAAGCTTTCGGCATCGACAACGAGAAAGTCTTCGCCGCATTGCTGAGTGCGAGGCCCCGCTCATGAGCAACCGTCGCTTCGAGGTGCCCTGCACCGTCGAGATCGAACAGACTCCGGATTTCCTCTACGCCCATGTCAGCCATGACATCCCGATCGGACCTGGCGACCGCGTGCTGGTGCACGGCGCGCCCTCCCACGTTCCGTTCGGTGAGCGTGTCACGCTGCAGACCACGGCAACGATCATTCGTGCCAACGCATTCGGCAGGTTCTGGGCCCATGTGAGCGGCCTGCTGTCGCTGCTTGAACTCTACGACGTCGGATTCGAACCGGAGGAAGCCGTATGAACGCGATTTCGCAGATTCATAAGAACAGGGAAATCAGCGAAACCACCAAGATGGCGTTGACCGAAACGGTCCTCAGCCCGCGGTTCTACACCACCGATTTCGCTGCCATGGACAGGCTGGACATCAGCAGCGTGCAGAAAGAGTGGGACGCGCTGATGGCGGAGTTCGAGCGCGATACCAACAAGGACCATTTCGTTCGCAACAGCGATTTCGACGTGGACCTGTCAGCGATGCCTGACGATCTGCGGGCGGAATTCATCCACTTCCTGACCTCGTCGGTGACGTCGGAATTCTCCGGCTGCGTGCTGTATGCCGAGATCAAGAAGCGGGTTAAGAACCCGGCGATCCGCGACTGGTTCGCCTATATGGCGCGCGACGAATCCCGCCACGCCGGCTTCATTAATGACGTGCTGAAGGATTTCGGCGTCGGCGTCGATCTGTCGTTCCTGACGAAGGTGAAGAAATACACCTACTTCCAGCCGAAGTTCATCTTCTACGCGGTCTATCTGTCGGAGAAGATCGGCTACGCCCGCTATATCTCCATCTACCGCCAGTTGGAGCGCCATCCGGAGAACCGGTTCCACCCGATCTTCAAATGGTTCAAGGAGTGGTGCAACGATGAGTTCCGCCATGGCGAGGCGTTCGCCCTGGTGATGCGCGCCAACCCGCAGTTGCTGAACACCTTCATCAACAGGCTGTGGATTCGTTTCTTCCTGCTGTCGGTCTTCGCCACCATGTTCGTTCGCGACCACGGCCGCCCAGTCTTCCACAAGGCGCTGGGCGTGGACATCACGCAGTACGACATGCAGGTCTTCCGGATCACCCAGGAAATCAGCAAGCAGTGTTTCCCGGTGCTGCTGGATGTCGATCATCCGGCTTTCCTGAAGGGCATGCAGCGCCTGCTGTCGATCAGTGAGAGGCTGACGGAAGCCAAGGCACAGAAGGGGATCGGCGGCCGCCTCAAGCAGCTTGGCCTCACGGCTGCGGCCGCTGTCACCATCGGGCGGCTGTTCCTGCTGCGCCCGGTGCAGAACGAACTCCCGGCGAATATCCGCGTGGCGCCGGCGTGGTAAAGTAGCAACGAATGTCCGACTACGGCCTTCCAGCCCTGCACGGCCTTCTCATCTGGTGGATCAGCACCTGTCTGATCATGTTCCTTGATGGGCTGCCGCGCCGCACGTTCCGCTGGAGCATGACCGCATCCACCTTCGTGGTGGGCGGTGCGGTCTACGGGCTTATTCTGACCGCTAACGACACAACGCTCTCGGGCGCCTACTGGGCGTTTACCTGTGCGGTCCTGATCTGGGGCTGGCTGGAAATGAGCTTCTACATGGGCTACGTGACCGGCCCGCGTTTGAAGCACTGCCACCACGGCTGCTCCGGCTGGTCGCATTTCTGGCACGCCGTGATGGCGAGCCTCTATCATGAGATTGCCATTGTCGTGCTGGCCGGAATGGTGTGGGCACTGACCCGCGGCATGCCGAACCAGTTCGGCTGGTGGACCTACATCGTGTTGTGGTGGATGCACCAGAGCGCTCGGCTGAACGTTTTCCTCGGCGTCTCCAACCTGAATGCCGAGTTCCTGCCTGACCACCTGGCGCATATCCGGAGCTTCTTCCGACACGCGCACATGAACAACCTGTTTCCCTTCTCGGTGACAGCGTCGACGATCTGTGCCGTCTTCATGTGGCAGCAAGCCGCGACGGCAACCGACCCGTTCCACGTGACGGGCTATGCGCTGCTGACCACCATGATGGTTCTGGCGATCCTCGAGCATTGGTTCCTGGTGATGCCGATCTCCGCCACACGGATCTGGAACAGCCTGTGGCAATGGAGCCTGAGTTCCCGTGGAGGGGCGGAAAATGACCAGCCGTCCAGCCGCACTGTGACAATACCGACACAAGCAACGATCGGGGGACAAGTATGAATTACGAGGCGTTTTTCCGGCACCACCTGGACGGCCTGCGGCGTGAAGGTAACTACCGGGTCTTTGCCGACCTGGAGCGGCAGGCCGGAAAGTTCCCGCGTGCCACGCACTATCACGAGAAGGGGACAAACCCCATTACCGTGTGGTGCTCCAACGACTATCTCGGCATGGGCCAGCATCCCGTCGTCATCGACGCGATGCACGAGGCGCTGGACCGGTGCGGCGCCGGCGCAGGTGGTACGCGCAACATTGCCGGCACCAACCACTATCACGTGCTGCTGGAACAGGAGCTTGCCGACCTGCACCAGAAGGACGCGGCGCTTCTATTCAACTCCGGCTACATGTCGAACTGGGCGACGCTCTCGACACTCGGCTCGAAGCTGCCGCACTGCGTGATCATCTCGGATGAGCTGAACCACGCCTCGATGATCGAGGGCGTGCGGCATAGCCGGGCGCACAAGCGGATCTTCAAGCACAACGACGTGGCCGACCTGGAAAAGCAGCTTGCCGCGCTGGGTCCCGAGGTGCCGAAGGTCGTAGCCTTCGAGTCCGTGTACTCTATGGACGGCGACATCGCCCCGATGCACGACATCTGTGATGTGGCCGACAAGTACAACGCGTTGACGTATCTGGATGAGGTGCACGCGGTCGGCCTGTACGGCGACCATGGCGGCGGCATCAGTGAGCGTGACGATGTGGCACACCGCATCGACATCATTGAGGGCACGCTGGCCAAGGCGTTCGGCGTGGTCGGCGGCTACATTGCCGGTTCCGCGGCCATGTGCGACTTCGTCCGCAGCTTTGCCTCGGGCTTCATCTTTACCACCGCGGTACCGCCGGCGGTGGCGGCTGGCGCGGTGGCATCCATCCGCCACCTGAAGATCAGCCAGATGGAGCGCGCCCGGCACCAGAACCGCGTCGCGATGCTACGCCGCCGGCTCGATCAGATCGGAGTGCCGCACTACGACAACCCGAGCCACATCGTGCCGGTGATCGTCGGCGATCCCGTGCAGTGCAAGCTGATCAGCGACCGGCTCCTTACCGAGTACGGCATCTACGTGCAGCCAATCAACTACCCGAGGGTGCCGCGCGGCACGGAACGGCTGCGCATCACGCCATCCCCCTTGCACTCGGATGCCGATATCGAGCATTTGGTTGATGCACTGGGAACGATCTGGTCGGAATTGAGCTTGCGCAGAGCGGCCTGACCTCCAGATACCCGATGCTTTTGGAAGGAGTCACCTAAGGTGTCACAACAGAACGACAAGACCCGCCGCGGCATCCTGAAAGCCGGGCTGGTCGCGGTTGGCGGCGCGGCTGCCGCTGGCGCCGCGCACGCGGCCGGCGCGGGCGTACAGCATTTCGCGCAGGACAAGATCGCGCCGGCTGCCGTGCAGTATGTCGACAAGACGAAGAACCCGGCCCAGCGCTGCGACAACTGCGTTAACTGGGAAGCCCCGGCCGGCTGCAAGATCGTTTCCGGCAAGATCGCGCCGGAGGGCTGGTGCATAGCCTGGGCGCCAAAGTCGGGCTAAGTCCAACAGCAACGCGGCAGCCGGTGCTCGGCAAGGCCGGACCAGAGCCGATCGAGAACCCCGGACAGATCGTCCGGGGTTTTTTTGCGCCGCGGTGCCATCGGGACGCGCGAACGGATTTATTCATTACTGTTACATATCGTTACTCTACACGGACTCGCGATGACGTGGATATTCTTCCACTAACTGCCTTGCGGCCAGTGAATGCACGCCCAGATCAGCGCTGTTCTTGCAATGGGAGTGAACACGACGTGTCGAATCAACACCAGGAACGTACGCGGCGAGTTGTTCTGAGATCGGGCCTTGCGGCTGTTGGCGGTGTCGTTGCCGCAGGCGCTGCGCGGGCAGCGTCGATGCCCCAGCGGCTCGCGCAGGAGAAGATCGCGCAGGCCCAGGTCCAGTATCAGAACACGCCAAAGGACGCGCAGCAGTGCGACAAGTGCGTGAACTGGGAAGCACCGAACGCGTGTAAGATCGTGGCCGGGACCATCGCGCCGCAAGGCTGGTGCATCGCCTACGCGCCCAAGTCAGGCTGATCGCCAAATACTGAGTCCGATCAACTGGATTGCGGCCGGCCCGGTGCCGGGGAACCATGCCAGTGCGTTGTCGTTCCCGGGTCATGTCGGCCGGACCAGGCTTCAACAGTTCCACGCACCTGTCAGCCCGCCGTAACCGACGCCTCGGCCGGCAGCCTGCACGTGGGTCGATTCGTTTATGCCTCGGCGCGGCGTCGGGCCAGCGTCGCCAATGACGGGCGGTGTCGCCGCGATAGCAGGGATGCGCGCGGACCCGGTGTGCCGGCCTGGACCACCTTCATCGGTCCGGCGCTGCCGCGAAGCCCGACGGTGGTGTTGCAAGCGCGGCCTTCTGTGCGGTCAGGATCGGTGGCTCCGCCACACCGCGTCACCGCTCTGGATGTGCGCGCACGCGCATGCTCCAGCCGACGGATCTGGCGCACCATCTGGCTGGTCTGATTCGCGCGTAACGGCGATATGACGATGATGGAGCCATGGCCGTTTATCCGCGGAGCGCCGGCTGACCTTCTGTTCGTGGTCGAGCTTTGTTTCGCCGCCGCCACGTCGGTGCACATCCTGTTGCGCAAGCGGCAGGTCGCGTCCGCCGTGGGCTGGCTAGGCCTGGTGTGGTTCGCGCCCAGTTTCGGCCCGCTGTTGTATGTCGTGCTGGGTATCAACCGCGTCCAGCGGCGCGCCCGCCGGTTGCGGCCCGAGGACCGGAAAGCCGGCGGACCAGGCGCCGATGGCACCGACCGGGCCGTGGGGACTCTCCGGCCCCTGGCCCGGGCCAATGGCCGTATCACCAATCGTCCGTTGCGTCCGGCTGTGGTTTCGTCCGTCTACCAGGACGGTGATCAGGCGTATCCCGCAATGCTGGAGGCCATCGGTGCCGCTCGGCAGTCGATTGCGATGTCCGCCTATATCTTCCGGAACGATGAGTGGGGCGGGCGTTTCATCCAGGCCCTGGTCGATGCGCATCAGCGCGGCGTTGCTGTCCGCGTGCTGATCGACGGCATCGGCGGCGGCTGGCTGTTGGCGCGCGCTTACCGCCGGTTGCGCAGACTAGGCGTGCCGGCCGCCCGGTTCATGTACTCGATCCTGCCGTGGCGCATGCCGTTCCTCAATCTGCGTACGCACAAGAAGATTCTGGTGATCGACGGCGGCATCGGCTTCACCGGCGGCTTGAACATCAGCGATGAGAATGTCCGTGCCACAAGGCCCAGTGCGCGGGTCCGGGACCTGCACGTGCGCTTCGAGGGGCCGGTGGTCCGCCAGCTTGTTGAGGCATTCGTCCAGGACTGGGAGTACGAAACCGGGGAAGACCTGTCCGGGCCGGCGTGGTTTCCCGACATCCCGGATCCGTCGCGGGCCATCGCGGCCCGGATTATCGACTCTGGGCCTGACGCGGACCTGCAGAAGATCGAATTCGCCATCCTCCAGGCCGTCTCCTGCGCCCGCCGAACGATCGTGGTGATGACGCCATATCTTCTGCCGGACGATCGGCTGGTGTCGGCGCTATCCATGGCCGCAATGCGGGGGGTCGCGGTGGACGTGGTGATTCCGGCGCGCAGCGACCATCGGGTGGTGGACTGGGCTGTCCGGGCCAACAGCGTCCCGCTGCTGTCCGACGGCGTACGCATCTGGCATAGCCCGCCGCCGTTCCATCATGCCAAGCTGATGGTGGTCGACGGTGAATGGAGCCTGCTGGGCAGCGCAAACTGGGATATGCGGTCGTTCCGTCTGAACTTTGAGCTGTGCCTGGAAGTTTATGACGGCGAGCTTGCTGTGGCATTACAATCCTTTATCGAAAGCTGCCGCGACACGCCCTTGACGTTGGCCGATCTTCGCCGCCGAGCCCTGCCGATACGTTTGCGTGACGCCGCGGCACGATTGCTGTTGCCTTACCTTTGAAGATGCGCGACACAGCGACGGTATCGGCGAAAGCGTTGGGGTCAGAGACGGGCCAGCCATGCGGCAAGTGTGGTTGCGGTCGTTGGCCTTTCGCGTCTAAATTGAATGGACATGATGAAGCTTATCAGCTGGAACCTGCTCCGCCTGACCGGGGCCTCCTTGAGTGACGTCGTCCGGCTGATTGAGCGGGAACAACCCGACATCCTGTTGATGCAGGAAGCCACCAAGGTCATGGACGGCCTGACGGCCCGTGTCGGCGGAGACTACCGCCGCACATTGCTGCCGAACCGGATTCACGGCCTCGCGGTGTGGAGTCCTACGCCCTTTCCGGTCCCGCCGCGGATCGTCCCGCTGCCATCCGGCGCGATGTTCGACCGGATCGGTCAGATCACCGATCTGGGCCCGATCACGGTGGCCAATGTGCATCTCTCGCACGGCCAGTTGCTCAATCGCCGCCAACTGCGCTGCATCGCCAAGGAACTGCCGCATCGGGCCGCCATCCTGGGTGACTACAACCTTGTCGGACCGGCGCTGCTGCCGGGATTTCGCGATGTCGGCCCGCGCGAGCCCACCCATATCGCCGCCGACATGGTGCCACTGCGCATCGACCGATGCCTGGTGCGCGGAGCTGGGTGCCTGGGGACGAGAGCGCTGCTGCGCGAGGCGTCCGACCACCGGCCGATCATGGTGACGCTCGACGTTGCGCTGCATACTACGCGCCCCGAGATCCGGCCGGCGATTGCGGCGCGGGAGCCTGCGCGCGCCAGCGCCTGATTCGCGGACAGATACCGGCAATCGCGGTAGCTCCGGAGCGCTGCACCTGGTGCCGGGGCAACAGAAGGCGCGCGCAGCCGTGCTATCGCGCTCTGGCAACAGGCCGATCGCCACAACCACGATAACGGCCTCGGCGTCCCACTGTACCGGCACGTTTTGGCATGTTTGGCCGTGCATTCCTGCCCTTAGAACGCGCGGCCGTGAAACCGCGCGGAGGTGCGTTCCGGGTCATCACCGGTGCAGTGCCGGCGGCCTGACCCGTCGGATGGATACGAATGCAGCCTGAAGCGGGCGCATGCCGGGGTCATACAATGAACTCCATCCAGCGTCGCGGCGCCTCGTGTTCTCCCTGCATGGATCGCAACCGGATCCGGCCGCATATGTGGCGCTGGGTAGGCGTGCCTGCTGCGGCATTCGCTGTATTCCGGGCTTCCGGGGTACGATGATCGTTCCCAAGCCGCCTGGCCCAGCCGGGAGGCAAAAAAAGACCCGGCCGAAGCCGGGTCCTTTCGTCCAGGATACCTGTATGGGCTTACTTCCCAGGCAGCGGCTGTGGGTTTGGCGACAGGCTGCGCAGGTAGGCGATGATGTTGGCGCGGGCCTTGCTGTCCGGCACGCCCATGAACGTCATCTTGGTGCCCTTGGCATAGTCCATCGGCTTCGCCAGCCACTTGTTCAGCTCGTCGTAGGTCCAGTTACCCTTGTGCGCCTGCAGGGCGGAGGAGAAGCTGTAGCCCTTGCCCTGCGCGATCGGCTCACCGACGATATTGTAAAGGTTCGGGCCGATGCCGTTCTTGCCGCCGTCATTGAACGTGTGGCAGGCGACGCAACCCAGCTTCTTGGACTCAGCCTCGCCGGCGGCCGCATCGGCCGAAGCAAGCAGAGCGTTTATCGACTGATCTGCCGCCGGGGCTGCCGCGGCTTCCTTGCCGCCGGCCGGCGGCGGGTTCAGTTCGGCGGCTGTCGGCGTGGGCAGCGGAACCGGGCTCTTCGACAGGCTGCGCAGGTAGGCAATGATGTCGGCGCGCTGTTGCTCATCCTTCACGCCCAGGAAGGTCATCTTGGTGCCCTTGGCAAAGCCGGCGGGTGACGCCAGCCACTCATTCAGCGCATCAAACGACCAGTTCCCGCCCTTGCCGGACAACGCGCTGGAGAAGCTGAAGCCCTTGCCCTTGCCAATCGGCTCGCCAACGATGTTGTAGAGGTTGGGGCCGACGCCGTTATTGCCGCCCTCGGTAAAGGTGTGGCAGGCGACGCAGCCGACCTTCTTGGCCGCATCCTCGCCGCGGCCCGCGTCGGCCTTGGCCAGCAGGACCGCGATGGGGGTCGCGGCGGGTGCGGGGGCGCCGCCTTTCGGGCCTTCCGCCGGCGTCTCGATCTTGAAGGCGACCTGGTGCGGGCGCGAATTGCTGACCAGAAGGTCGCCGATAAATCCGGACAAAAAGAAGACAATCCCGGCGACCAGCACAGCCGCGATCGTCTTGTTGACTTCCATCGAATCCATGCCGCCAGAACTCCGCTCCGCGGGATACGCCCCGCCCTCGCCGGCTGGATATCCAATATCCGCCGGTTCGGCTAGAGCCAGACCTCACTTGCACGTCGCTTAAGTGAAAGAAGATTCACGACAGGCGGCTGCCCGCGGCTGTTTCGAGACCTCGCACGCAGGTGTCGGCGGTCGCGTCGAGCTCACGGTCAGGCCGCGCATCCGGCGGTTGCGGCGCCAGAACGCCCAGACGCGCCTGGACCGGTCGCGACCGGTCCAGGCGTGCCCGAGGACGTCGCTATCCGCACTCGCAACGCCGCCCAGGGTCGGCACCTGCTGCGCCGGACGACGGCGCCACTGGGTCCGGTGCGCAGCGTCCGCACCACCCGGCGATGAACGTGCCCGGCACGCCGGGGTGGCGGCAGGGCGTTGTCACGGCCGGCTATGCGGTTTTGTTGGCAGGGACAGCCGCCATGACTTGGCGATGCCCATGCGACTGACCAATTATGCCGTTGTCGTCCCATGGTGGCAGGATCATCCGCGATGCGGGCGGCAGGGCCCTGCGATCCCGACACAGATGCAGAACGCCTGGCGACACGGTCATGTGATTATCGACTTGTTCGCGATCAAGCGGACCCAGGACGACGCCCGTCTAGTGAAGGGCGCTGCAATCCATTGAAAGCCTGATGCACCGACGGTTGGTGAATCGCTGATCAGAGAGACATATTATGGCAAGCGCGCAAATAGAGCCGGATTCGGCTCACCAGCTTCTGGTTGTCGACGACGATCCGGACTTCCTGACGTTCGTGGCTGAATTGATGGAGAGCGCGGGGCATCGCGTGCAGATCGCGGATTCCGGTGCCGAGGCCCTATCGTTGCTGAAGAAGATTCCGGACACGGAATTGATCATTTCGGATCTGTCCATGCCGGGCATGGATGGCGTGGAATTGATTCAGCGGGCACGGCAGTGCCGCGAGCAGCTTCCGGCCATTCTATTGACTGGCTTGGCCGACAACGGTGCCGCGAATCCGCTCTCGCAGGTCATTGGCGGCGACGCCACCGTACTCTGCAAGCCCGTTAATTCACAGGTGCTGCTCGACACGGTTCTCCAAATGCTCGGGCAGGGGCGGCCGGCCTGAGCTCTACGCATGCGTTGTGCATCGGTGCAGTATGAGGGGGCATCGCCTTGGCATCATGCCGGGTGCGGAGAGCGTTCTGCGCGCGTCACCGCTTGATCGCCAGGCCCGTCGGCCTCTGCGCCTCCAGTACCAGTCTGCGGCTGCCGTTGCCCCGGAGCCGTCTTGTCGAGAAGCAACCGCCAGGCAGCGGACGTTACCAAAATAAACGCGACCGGGTCGGTGACCCGGTCGCGCTTGCAGGGTGGAGTCGCCGTGGACTTGGATGCTGCGGTCCTCGGCCCCGGTCGGATCAGCGTTACTGGCTGACCTTCTGCAGTTCCGGGAAGTCCTTGGCCATCTGGGCACCAAACAGCGGCTTGTAGACGCCCTGGTGGCAGGTGGCGCAGTTGATCTTCGGCGCGTCGCCCAGCGGGCCGAGACGGGCCGGCGGGAAGACGTTCTGCATCGGATCCATGTAGTTGACGTTCAGGTCCCGCGCCATGCGGATGCCATACCAGGCAGTCACACGCTGCGGGGTGCTGCCGCTCCAATCGCCGAAGGAGCGGGTGTCGTGGCAGTAGGTGCAGTTGACACCCAATGCCCCCGACAGGTGGAACATCAGCGCATAGGTCCAGTAGGTCTGCTTGATCGAGGTGTTGGTCGTTCCCGGCAGAGCCGCTGTGGCCGCGACGCGGACGTCCTTGGCTTCTTCCAGGAATGGCGTGAACGGATCATTGGCCAGCGCCGTGTAGCCGGCGATGGTCGACGGGTGGTTCCGTCCATTCGGTGCTTGGGCGTAGCCCTTGGCCTGCAGTGGACCGGGATCCTTGAACCAGATGTTCTGCGGAACCGGTTGGCCACGGTGGCAGGTATAGCAGGTCACGCCGGTACCGACCACGTGGGTCTTCCAGTCAGCATTGATGTGCTGCACCATCTGCAGCATCCGCCGCGACACTACCTTCGTGTAAAGCTTGTCCGATGCCATGTCATTGACGTCATGGCAGTAGGCGCAGCCCTGCACCGGTGACACCCAGTTGGTCATGGAGGCCATCAGGCGGGTGAAGTTGCCGACGCTCTGGTCCTTCAGAACCTGCACGTTCTTGTAGACCTGGCCAGCTTTCGGACCCACGTCGGGCAGCTTCGGCATGGAAACCGGTACAACGTTCGCCTCGCGCGTCTTCGCCAGGAAGCGCGGGTTGTAGATCTGGTCCATGCCCGTGCCGCGGTAGCCACGCTGGACACTTTCCATCGGCGGCCGCTCGCTTGTGGCGATGACCACCGCGCCAACGGCGAGGGCGAAGAGGGCGCCGGCGCCGAGGACGAGTTGTGAGCCGAACTTCATCATTTGCCTGCTCCCATGACCGCAGTGGCGGGATCAGTGATGGTGCCAAAGATGTCCGGGTAGGGCGCGACGATGTAGTGCTTCAGGCCCCACAGGTACCAGTTGTCCACCACCGTGCCGGTCAGCAGGATGCCGATACCGCCGGTCAGCGTGACGAGTACGGCGAACCACCAGCCCCAGCGATGGAACGATTCCATCGTGGCGTTGAAGCCCATGGTCCAACGCCAGAACAACTGAGCGCGTTCTGCCGCAGTGCCACGGTCGGTGATCTGCTCCACCTCGCGCTCGCCGCCGAAACGGCTGACCGCCAGGATGGTGCCGGCGTGCATCGCGAACAGCACGGCGGAGCCGTACAGAAACGCGATCGAGAGCATGTGGAACGGGTTGTAGAACAGGTTTCCGTAGCGGATCGAGAAGGCAGCGGTCCAATCCAGGTGCGGGAAGATGCCGAACGGCACGGCTTCCGCCCAGCTGCCCATCAGCACCGGGCGGATCAGGCCCAGCACCAGGTAGAGCCAGATGGCCGACGCAAAGGCCCAGGCCGTATGCGTGCCAAGGCCCAGCGCGACGGCCCGCCGATACATGCGCACCCACCAGAGCAGGATCGACGTGGTCAGGAAGAAGCCGGCCATCAGCCACCAGCCGCCTGCCGCCAGCGGCGGAATGGACAGGCCATAGGCCGGTGCCGGCGGTTCAAGCGCCAGCCAGAAGAGTTGGCGGACGAACTGGATCGGGCTCCAGTCAACCGACGCCCACATGTTCAGGCCTATGATTTCAATCGCGATGAAACCAAAGACCAGAGACGCAACGCCGCTGAACCCCAGGTAGATGGGACCGATCTGCGCATCGCCGATCAGGCCCAGCAGGTAGGAGTAGAGTGGCTTGCCGGTTCGCTTCCAGCTGCCGCGTGGCAGCGGAACACCCATATGCCCAGGGCCACGGACCTGAACACGGGTGAATATGTTTTGGTACTCAGCCATTTTATATCCCCCGTGCTCCGATCAATGGGCCCAGATCGGCAGGTTGAGCCACCAGCTCCACCACTCCGGCCAACCACGGCTCCAGAAGGGACCGCTGATCAGGATGCACACGGCGCTCCAGAACGAGGCCGAAATGGCCAGGAAGAGGCCGAGCCGATGGATGCCAAGCGTGCCGATCGAGTAACCGATGGCGTCGCGGAAATAGGCATTCTCCTGCTCTGCTGACTTCACCGTCTCCCCCTTGCGCGGGTTAGCGGCGGACAGGATCAGCGATCCGTGCATGCCCAGCGCCAGCGCGTTGGTGAAGAAGAAGGTGATGGCGAGCATATGCGCCGGGTTGTAGTGGAAGTGCAGGTACTGGTAGCCGGTGTTCGACACCCAATCGAGGTGGCTGAGGATGCCGTAGGGGAAGCCATGCCCCCAGGCGCCCAGCAGGATCGGCCGCACCACGACGAGCACGACGTAGGCCAGGATGGCGAAGCTGAAGGCGAAGGGGACGTGCAGCCCCATGCCAAGCTTGCGGGCGATTTCCACCTGGCGCAGCGCCCATGAGCAGAAGGCGCCGATCGCGCAAATCGTGATCAGTTGCCACAGCCCGCCTTCGGCCAGGGGCGCGAAGCCAAGTCCGTAGCTCAGGTCCGGCGGCGCGATGTTGATGCGCCAGATGTTCCAGGTTGGCCCCAAGGCGGCCGCCCAGACGATCAGCAGGGTTCCGAGCGACGCGAAGAACAGAGTCGTAACGCCGAAGAATCCGACGTACAGCGGCCCTACCCAGAAGTCGAACAGGTCACCGCCGATCAGGGTGCCTCCGCGTACGCGGTATTTTTCCTCAAAACTGAGCATAGCCATTGCCATGTTCTCCAGTCAGTCGTCAGCCAGTTCTCAGGCGAACAGAGAGGAAAACGGACGAGGCCCCGGTAGGGCCCACGGCCTCGTCCGCCGCCCCGGAAAGGCTGGTTACTTCACGGGTGCGGGCAACGGCGCGTTCTGAGCCGCGACCGGAGCGCGGCGCGGACCATCGAGCCAGTTGAAGCGGTCGGTGCTGAGCAGGATGAAGTGGATCAGCAGAGCCAGCACGAACAGGAACACGCCCAGCGCGACCAGAATCCGGCGGGGATCGAACAGGAGCCAAATGCGCCACATATTCGTTCTCCTTAGACCAGATTCGAGATCACGTGACCCGCGAGCGTCGCGGCGTCATTGAGCGAATACCCGTTGACCGCGGGCAGCCACGGACGCCACTGCCACGCAAGGAAATGCGCAACGATCGCGACGACCGTGAAGACGATGAAGCTCTGGACGAAGATCTGATGGAATTCCTTCGCTTCCGTCTCCGTCAACCCCGATGCCGAGGTTGTTGGTTCAGCAGCCATGGTGATTTTACTCCAGAAATGGCCTTGCGGCCAATGTCGCGCCAAACCCGCGCGACAGGGATTGCCGTGAGATAGTGGGTCACGGTACCCATCCCGCCGGGTTGTTCCAGGCGGAATCCATTGTTGCCCGTGCCTGCAGGCGCCAGGGCAGGGGCAAATCGGTTCATGCCAGGACCCTCTCCTGAAGGGCGCCGGCCACGCGCGCTGGCGTGACGCGATCCTCGCCGGCCTGACGCACGGTCTGCTCGATGCGATCGCGCAGGCGCTTGGCGGCAGAAATCCGGACCAGGAACGGTTCGGTTTCAAGATGATCATCCAGCAGCGCCTGGGCATCGTCGTCCCAGGGCAGGGCAGAGGACATCTTGGAAGGTGTTGCCTCGACCTTGTCCATGTCTGTGCCCAGCGGCAGGATGTTGAACAAGGCGTCGAAAAGGGCGTTGCAGTATTCCTGGATGATATAGGTTGCGCCGGCATATCCCATGAACGGCGTGCCCGTCGCCCGGCGGATGATCGCACCAGGGAAGGATGCGGGCACATAGACCGACCGGTTGCCGGCCTCGGCGATGTACATCCGCTCGTTGTAGGAGCCGAAGGTGACCAGCGCGCTCTTGCCGCGGATCGCCTCGCGGACCGCCTGGTTGTCGGGCTTGACACCGGCGGTGCGGGAGAAGGCGAAGGCGCAGGGCACGCCCATCTCGTCTTCCAGGAAGCGCTTCAGGCCGCGGGCGTAGGTTTCCGTCGCAACCACCCCGAAGGAGGCAGTGGCGAAGAAATCCTGTGTGACGGAGCGCCACAGATCCCAGATCGGCTTGATCGTGGTGTGCTTCTCGCGCTCGATGAACGGTTCGGGATCAACCCCGACCAGTTCGCCCAGTGTGCGCAGGAAGTTTGTCGTAGAAAAAAGCCCGATCGGCGCCTGCAGGTACGGACGGTCAAGCTCCTCGCAAAGCTTGCGGCCGAACTCGCGGTACATACAGACATTCACGTCAGCGTTGGGGAGGCTCGCGATGTCGTCGATGTGCGCGCCGAGCGGGAAGGTGAGGTTGATTTCGCAGCCGATTCCTTCGATCAGGCGGCGAATTTCAGCCAGGTCGGACGGCATGTTGAAGGTGCCGTAGATCGGGCCGATGATATTGACTCGCGGCTTCTCGCCGTCCTTGCGGGGCGGGCGCGGTTTGATTTTCGTACGTTTGGCGCCGAATTCGGACCACAGCCAGTAGATCGCGCGATCTGCGGCTTGCCACTGGTCCTCGTCGATCGTGCGCGGAATGAAGCGCTGGACGTTGGAGCCTTCCGGTGTGACACCGCCGCCGATCATTTCGGCAATGCTGCCGGTGACGACGACCGCGGGCATGTCCGGATCCTGCGTCGCCGCGGCACGCTTCATCGCGTCCTCGGTGCCGTTGCGGGAGAGCTCCTCTTCCGACAATCCGGTGACCACAACGGGCAGTTCGTGCGGCGGCAGCGCATCCGTGTAGTGCAGCACCGCGGTGACCGGCAGGTTCTCGCAACCGACCGGGCCGTCGATGATGACGCGCAGGCCGCGCAACGCGGTGAAGGCGTAGACTGCGCCCCAGTAGCCACCGGCCCGATCGTGATCGATGACAAGCATGGCGCTAGCTCCCGATCGCTTCTGTGGCCTTGGCTTTCGCCAGGCGCATCTTGCGATAGCGTTCCTTTGAACCCGGCGGGTCCTTGGGCACGTCCTTGAAGCCGTAGCCGGCGGTTTCGCCGGCGCCGACCTTGTCGAAGAAACTCACCATGCGGGCGAACCGCTCCCGTCCGCGCGTCTGGGCCGCAACGATCTGCGCCAGGGAGCCGGCACCGGCGGGGCCGAACAGCGGGCGGGCGGAGACCATGTTGGTGAAGTACAGCGCGGGGATGCCGAGAGCCTTGGCCTTCTGCACCAGGGGCGTGGTGCCGACGGCGAGATCGGGGCGGACTTCCTCCATCGCCGCAACATCCTGTTCCAGCGACGCCCGGTATTGCACGTGCACGCCGCGCGCTTCGAGCCATTCGCGATCGGCGGCGCTCCAGTCGGTACGGGGGCAGGCGGTGCCGACATAGGGCACGTCGGCACCCGCTTCGATCAGCAGGCGGGCGACCAGCAGTTCGGAGCCTTCGTAGCCGGAGACCGTGACGCGGGCGCTGATGGGATTGGCGGCCAGGGCGCCCTTGATCGCCGGCAGGAATTTCGCTTTCGCGGCGTCGATCTTGTCGAATGAAACGTTCGCGGCCTTGCCGATCGCGTCGAGCCAGGCAGCGGTGCCGTCATGGCCGACGGGGGCGGAGCCGACGATCGGGCGGCCGGCGGCGGCAAATTCGCGCAGCGACGCGGTGTAGAACGGATGCACCGCGGCAACGGCCTCGCAATCCAGCGCGCCATACAGATCGCGCCATTCGCGCGAGGGAATCTGCGGACCGACGGCAAGGCCCATCGGCGCGAGCATGGCGCCAACGCCGATCGGATCGACCGGAAAGAGTTCACCGACCAGCGTGATAGTGGGGAGGTCGGCCTGGGTGCGCGGGCGAGCCACGGGGCCGGCTTCGGCTTCCTGCCGCGCGTAGCGCAGCATGGCGCCCGCCAGCACGTCCTTGGCTTCCGCATGGGTCGGCACGCCGAAGCCCGGGACGTCGATACCGATGATACGAACGCCGTCGATGGCTCTTGGCAGCCGGTCGAGCGGCACGCCGGACGCCGTCGGAACGCACAGGTTGATGACGACGACCGCGTCGTAGTCCTCGGGCTTGGCCATCTTGTAGACGGCGTCGCGGATGTCCTCGTAGAGCTGTCCGCGGACGAGGGTTTCCGAGTTGAACGGCACGTAGCCGACGCTTCGCTTTGCGCCATAGAAGTGGGACGTGAAGGTCAGTCCGTAGACGCAGCAGGCCGATCCGGACAGGATCGTTGCGGTGCGCCGCATGCGCAGCCCGACACGCAGCGAACCGAACGCCGGGCACATCGATTGCGGCTGGTCGTGCGGCCCACGTGGATAATCGGCCAACAGCCGGTCAAGCGACTCGCTCTTCCCCGCCGCTCGGGCCGCGTCCAGCATCGTTTCGCGGCCGCCGTGGCAGGAGGCGTCGGCGAGGGCAGGCGTCTGGCCTGTGTCGACCGCCACGGGTGTGGGTGCTATCGAACCGTCCACGTCAGGAACCCTCGTAGATCACTTCGAGCGACGGCTTCTCCAGGATCGTCGCGGCGCACATATCCTCCAGCGTCGCCGGTTCCAGAATGACGTCGCGGCCGACCGTATCGCCGGAGAACAGACCCAGCAGCGCATCCTGCGACAGCGGGGCAGGGCGGATCGGCGGCGCTTCGGCAACGGCGGTGGCGAGCGACTCGAAGATCGAGGCCCAGCGCCCGCCTGGCTTGCCGATGATTTCATAGTTGGCGCTCTTGCGGCGGATATCCTCATCCGCGGGAATCGCCTCGAGGACCGGGATGCCGACCGACTTTGCAAACGCCTGCGCTTCGCCGGTGCCGTCGTCCTTGTTGATCACCATGCCGGCAACGCCGACATTGCCGCCCAGCTTGCGGAAATATTCCACTGCCGAACACACATTGTTCGCCACATACAGCGATTGCAGGTCGTTGGAGCCGACGACGATCACCTTCTGGCACATGTCGCGGGCGATCGGCAGGCCGAAGCCGCCGCACACCACGTCGCCGAGGAAGTCCAGCAGAACGTAGTCGAAACCCCACTCGTGGAAGCCCAGCTTTTCCAGCAGCTCGAAGCCATGGATGATGCCGCGCCCGCCGCAGCCGCGGCCGACTTCAGGACCGCCGAGTTCCATGGCAAAGACGCCGTCGCGCTTGAAGCAGACATCGCCGATCTTCACCTGCTCGCCGGCCAGCTTCTTCTTCGACGAGGTCTCGATGATCGTCGGGCAGGACTTGCCGCCGAACAGCAGCGACGTCGTGTCGCTTTTTGGATCGCAGCCGATCAGCAGCACGCGCTTGCCCTGCTGCGCCATCATGTAGGACAGGTTGGCGAGCGTGAAACTCTTGCCGATGCCGCCCTTGCCGTAGATGGCAACGATCTGGGTTTCCTTCTTCACCGGCCCGGTGGCTGGCGCATCCGGTTCGATCGCCGCCTCGGCGCGGAGCTGGCTCAGTTTCGCGTCGAAGGGTGCGTTCATGCGTTGCTTCTCCAGTCTAAAATCATCTTCAGGCAGGCGGGCTCGCCGAACGCGGTGCGATAGGCGTCTTGCGCGTCCATCGCGTCCATGCGGTGGGTGATCAGCCCGTCGAGCGAGAGGCTGCCGTCATCAATGCGCTGGCGGACCGTCGCCAGGTCGGCTGGTTGCCATTGCGCCGCGATGCGGAAGCGCGCCTCGCGCATGAAGGCCATCGGGAAGGAGAAGGACAGCCGGTCGGCATAGAATCCGGCCAGCACGATCTCCCCGCCGGCGGCGAGGCGCATGACAAGTGTATCCAGGATGTTGGCGTCGCCCGAGGCATCGCAGATGCAGCGATAGCCGGCGCGCTTGTCCTGGTCGGGGTGGACCACGTCATAGCCCTGCGCGCCGTCCATGCGCACCGGGTTGGTTTCCCACACCACCGGCGGCGCGCCGCCGGCGGCGATCGTCAGCCGGGCAAGCAGCCGGCCGACAACGCCGTGGCCGACGATGAGGTCGGGAAGGGTGTCACCGGCAATGGCATGCTGTGCGGTGGCTGCCAGAGCGATCAGCACGCCCCGCTCCGCCAGGGCCGGATCGATGGTCAGGGCACGGGCCGACGGCAGCACGATGCGGGAGGCAGCGCCGCCGAACAGCCCGCGGATATCGCCGTAGCAGGTCGCGCCGGGAACGAAGACCGTCTGGCCGATGCGATCCTGGTGGGCCGGCCCGGCGGCGACGACTGTGCCCACCGACTCGTAGCCGGGCACCAGCGGATAGCCCATGCCGGGGAAGGGCGGCATCCGCCCCTGGAAGAGCAGACGCTCGGTGCCCGTGCTGATTCCGCTCCAGGCAATGTCGACGACGACGTCGGCGTCACCAGGGGAAGTCAGCGCAACCCGCTTGACCGTCAGTGATTCGGGCTGATCCAGAACGACAGCTAATGCTTCCATCCCAGCCACCTCCTCTCGGCCCATGGGCCTTGTGGCTTACTAAAGTGTAAGCTTAGATTGACTTCCATAGATGTCAACCCGCATTTACACCTTCGAGCACCCCACGGCGCCGCCCAGGCATGACGTGTTTACGGGGTGGAGGACGCGGCGCGGGACATGCCTTCGCTTCGCCGCAGCAGCGGGATCAGTGCAATGAGCGTGATGCAGAGCAGCACGATCTCCAGCGTATAGACAAACTGATAGCCAATCCCGAGATGGTCGTAGGCCTCCGGCGCGAAGGCATGAACGACGTCGCGGATCACGCCGCCCAGCGCCACGGCCAGGCCGGCGGCGGAGGCCTGCACGGCACCCCAGGCGCCCAACGCCAGGCCGGTCTGGCTGGCCGGCGCGCTCTGCATCGTGGCAGTCAGCGTGCCATGGCCGAACAGGCCCGCGCCGAAGCCAATGCAGGCGGTGCCAAGCCCGAACAGCAGGGCGGACTTACCCAGCGGGGCGGCCATGATGACGGCGGCGAAGGCGGGGATGCCAACCAGCGCGCCATACGCCGCCATGCGCAACGGGTCGAAGCCGCGCGACAAAACCCGTGACGCCAGCCCGAATCCGAACAAGCCGCCAATCGCCAGCGTCGCCGTCAGCTTGGTGGTGTCGCCGACGCTCAGATGCAGGATCTGACCACCGTACGGCTCCAGCAGCACGTCCTCCATGCTGAACGCCATGGTGCCGAGGCCAATGGCGATCAGCCGCCGCGTGGCGTGCTCGCCGTCGATGAAGGCCGCCCAGGCCGCGCGGAAGTTCGGCGCAATGCGGCTCGCCGCTTCGCGGGCCGTGTTGCGCGATTCCATCTTCCACATCGCGATGCCGTTCAGCACGATGGTAACGACAGCGGCACCCTGGATCACCTGCACCAGGCGGCCCGGTGTGAACGGCGTCAGCAGCCAGCCGAACAGCAGGGCGCTGGCAATCATGCCGAACAGCAGCATGACGTACATCAGGCCGACCACTTTCGGCTGCGACTCGGTCGGCGCCAGGTCGGTGGCAAGCGCGAGGCCGACCGTCTGCACGGTGTGGACACCGGCGCCCACCAGCAGGAAGGCAACCGCGGCGGAAACCTGGCCGACGAATTCGGGGTAGTTCACCGAGTCGCCGGCCCGCGCGAGGACCAACAGCGCGAACGGCATGGTCGCGAGGCCGCCGAACTGCACCATGGTGCCGCGGAAGATGAACGGCACGCGGCGCCAGCCCAGGGCGGAACGATGTGTATCCGAACGGAAACCAATCAACGTGCGGAACGGCGCCGCGATCAACGGCAGTGAAATCATGATGGCGACGAGTGAAACCGGAACATGCAGCTCGACGATCATGACCCGGTTCAGCGTACCGATCAGCAGCGTCAGCGCCATCCCGACGGATACCTGGAACAGCGACAGCCGCAGCAGCTTCGACAGCGGCAGGTCGGGGGTCGCAGCGTCGGCGAATGGCAGGAACCGCGGCCCCAGATTGGCCCAGCCCCGCATCAACTTCAGACTGGCTCTGTTCATTGATCGGCGTCCGGCGTCAGAAACGTTTCTGTCAAATCGATAGTCCACGCAAGGAAAAGGGGCCGGAACCTTGCGATCCCGGCCCCGACATGGCGTCAGCCTTGGAAGACGGGCTTAGTGAGCGCCGCCCTGCCAATAAGCCGCAAACCACGTGGTGTGCGTCAGGATCGCGTAGTGCACCAGCAGCACGGTCACAGCAACGCTACCAAGAAGCAGAGGCAGACCGACAGTCGGCTTCACCACTGTCCAAATACGACCTTGGTTCATCTGAGTCCTCCTTTACTTACTTGTGCAGCCAGGGCGAGTAGATAAAGGACAGGAAGTGCGCGAACACGGCGATCAGACCGAAGACGCGGGCGCCGTCGATCACGTGCTTGTGCAGTTCCTCGGACTCAGCGATCGTCAGACCGGTCGGCCATACTCTGTTCGGATCGTCATCCATCGTTTTTTACCTCCTTACAAGACCCGAAGGTCTTTCGTGCTGAACCCGCACGTGGGCGATTATGGCTGCCGCTTCGAACCGTCGCTCGGAAACGGTGGCGCATAATTCGGCGCTTGGCTCAAACCGGGGCCCGTGTCCCTCCGTCCGCCTGGGAACCCAAACAGTCAAAGGCCGTGTGCCGGCCGGGATGTGCGTCTGCGCCGTGACTCTGGCACCTCCTAGAAGGTGTCTTGCTTGCTTGACACTGGTTATGTGTCAACCACATGTGACACTTAGGGGAATGGTTTTGTCAAGGGGCTATCTGACGAGGTGTTAATCATTGGTGACACCGGCGCCGCAGAGCAGCAGCGCATGAATGACAGGTCACCGCGCACGCAGCACCCGCACCAGCATCGGCCGCGGCGCCGGTAGCGCCTGGACGTGGGAAAAGCCGGCCTGGCGCAGCATATCCGTCAGCTCGTCCACGGTCCGCGGCCGCCCGCTGCCCATCGCAAGCAGGTAGAATTCAAAGTAGGCGCCCACCGTTTCGGCACCTTTTGTCGCCGCCATGGGCTCCGCCAGCAGCAGCGTGCCGCCTGGCGGCAAGGCGGCGCGGGCGGCGCGCAGGATCGCCAGGGCTGCGTCGTCGTCGTGGTCATGCACGACACGCACCAGGGACATGACGTCCGCGCCGGTCGGCAGCGGCCCGATCCGGATGTCACCACCCACCGCCAGCGCGCGTTCTCCGAGTCCCGCCGCCGCAAGCTTGGCGTTCGCCCGCTCCGCCACCGCCGGCAGGTCGAACAGCATCAACCGCAGTGCCGGCGCCGCGGCGGCCACATGCATCAGGAACGTGCCGTCGCCGCCGCCGAGATCCAGCAGGCAACGGTGCCGGTCGAATCGGTAGACGGACAGGATGTCGGCCGCGACCAGCGGCTGCGACGCCGCCATCAGCGCGCTGTAGTCGGCGACCTCCTCGGCCATCAGCGCGCGGCGCTGGTCTGGCGCCGCGTAAGGCCACAGCCGGCGCAGTGCCGTGTCGGGCTGCTCCCCCCGTAGCAGCGCTACCGGATCGCGTAGATCGGCGTAGAGTGCGGCATGGTGCTCCACCATCGCGGTGATCGCCGGGTTCATCGGGATCGCCAGACCGAGGATGCCGAGGCCATAGCGGTTGCCCGGCAACCGCTCCGTCAGGTGCAGGCCGGCGGCGGCCTCCATCAGCCGAGCCGTCGCCGCCGGTGGGAGGGCGAGCCGTTCGGCCAAAACGTCGACGGTCAGGGGGCCATCCTGCAGCACGTGGAAGACACGCAACTGCACGCAGGCGGCAAGGATCTGGCTGTAGACGAACCCGGCACACAGATCGAACAGCGCCTTCGCCCGGCGATTCGCAATCGGACGGATCAGCGGGTTGCGCAGCGCCCTGGCATGGATGGCAGGGCTCGACTCGAAGCGGTTGCGCCAATGGAACCAACGCTCACGCCAGCGCTGCGCTACGGTCATAGCCACACTCGTCAATCCCCCTGTCAGCACAGACAAAAGCCCGCCATTCCCGCCGCGGCAGCCAACGTGACTGCGCGGCGTGAAGGGCGGGCCCGTGCCCGTCGCACCTGTCCTGTCAGGCGCCGGCCGGCCCTGGCGAGCCGGCGCCCCTGGTCAGGCGGCCTGCTGGGACAGATCCTTCGGCAGCAGGCGCTTCGACTCGCTCAGGGTCAGTTTTTTCAGCATGTCGGCTCCGGGGCAATCCGGGATCGAGTCAGCCGCCATCTGCGCCAGGCGCGCGAGGTGCCGCATGGCGCCATCGATGCCCATGCTCAGCGCCGCGTTGGGACGGCCAAATTTCGCATCCTGGCCGACCGGCTTGCCCAGGTCCGTCTCGCCGGCAAACACGTCGGCGATGTCGTCAGCCACCTGGTAGGCTTCGCCCAGGCCCTCGCCAAGCGCGCGCCAGGCCGCGGGGTCGTGTCCGGCGGCCGCGGCGCCCGCCATGGTGGCGGCGGAAAACAGCGCGCCGGTCTTCGCCCGCTGATACTGGCTAAGGTCGATCTTCGGCTCGCACTCCCAGGCCTGCCCGGCCGCAATGCCACTCGGCATTCCAGTGGCGCCGGCCAGGATCTGCACCAGGGCAGGCAACCGGGCGAGGCAGCGCTCCGTTCCCCACCCCAGCACCTGGAACGACAGGACAATCAGTGCATCACCGGCCAGCACCGCCAGCGGCGCCCCGTACTGCTTCTGCACGGACGCGCGCCCGCGCCGCTCATCGGCATTGTCGAAGCAGGGAAGGTCATCATGTACCAACGATGCGCAGTGCATCAGTTCGATGGCCGCTCCGGCCGCCACCGAGGCCTCCGGTTCATCCTCGCCGCAGGCCGCAGCGACGGCCAGGCACAGGCGCGGCCGTACCCGCGCGCCTTTCGGAAAGACGGCGTGACGCATGGCGGCAGCGAGCAACGGTGGACCCCCGGCGCTGTCCACTCTATCCAGCGAAGCGGACAAGGTGCGTTCGATCCGAGAGACGGCGTCCATGCGGGATGTCCTTATCGGTACGTTGTGTTCGTTGGACCGTGTCAATCCACGTTGTCATTCATAAGTGTCATGCTAGATTGACAGGCGAGTCAACAGCAAAATCGGACGGCTGACCTGGTGCCCGCGCCGCGTGTCATCATCATCGGTGCCGGTGCCGGCGGCCTCTCCGCCGCGATCGATCTCGCCCGCCAGGGCGTGGCCGTGACGGTGCTGGAAGGTGCGGCCGCCGTCGGCGGCAAGATGCACCGGCGTGAGGCCGGACCCGCCAGTGTGGATGCCGGGCCGACGGTGCTGACGATGCGCTGGGTCTTTGACGAACTCTTCAGCGACGCCGGTGCGACACTGGACTCGTGTCTGACCCTGCATCCGGCCGACCTTCTCGCCCGTCATGCATGGTCCGCGTCGGAGCGTCTGGATCTGTTTGCGGACGTGAAGGCATCGGCTGACGCCATCGGCGCCCTCGCCGGGCGGGCCGAGGCCGCCGGCTACCGCGAATTCGTTGCTCGGGCGCAGCGCATGTTCCGCACCCTGGACGGTCCGTTCATGCGTGCGCCGCGGCCAACGGCACTTTCACTGGCGGCGGCCACCGGGTTGTCGCAGATCTGGGGCATCGCCCCGTTCGCCACGATGTGGAAGGCGCTCGGCCAGCATTTCCGCGATCCGCGCCTGCAGCAACTGTTCGGGCGCTACGCCACCTACAGCGGGTCGTCACCCTTTGCCGCGCCGGCGACGCTGATGGTGATCGCGCATGTCGAGCAATGCGGTGTCTGGCTGCCGGAGGGCGGCATGACGGGCCTCGCCGAGGCGATGGCGGGCCTCGCCCGGCGGTTGGGCGCGGAGATTCGCCTGGACGCCCCGGTGGCCGGGATTGTCGTCCAGGGCGGCCGGGCGCGCGGCGTGACACTGGCCAGTGGCGAGCGGTTGGAGGCCGATGCGATCATCTGCAATGCCGATGCGGCGGCACTGGCCACCGGCCTGCTGGGACCGGGCGCGACCGCCGCCGTGCCGCAGCCCGACCCGGGCGGACGTTCCCTGTCGGCCGTCACCTGGTGCCTGTCCGCAGTGACCGATGGCTTCCCGCTGACCCGCCACAACGTGTTCTTCAGCCGGGCCTATCAGGCAGAGTTTGACGAGATCTTCTCCCGGCGGCGCCTGCCGACGGAACCGACCGTCTATGTCTGCGCACAGGATCGCGGCGGACCGTCAGACGTGGCCGGTGGCGCGCCCGAGGCGCTCCTTATCCTGATCAATGCTCCGGCCATTGGCGACCAGCACGCATTCACCCAGGTGGAGATCGACGCATGCGCAACCCGGACCTTCCGTCTGCTGGAGCACTGCGGTCTGACGGTCCAGCGTCAACCGGAGATGACAGTGGTGAGCACGCCGGCCTGGTTCGCCAAGCGGTTCCCGGCGACCGGCGGGGCCCTCTACGGCCAGGCGGTGCACGGGGCGATGGCGGCGTTCAACCGGCCGGGGGCCCGGTCGAGGATTCCGTGTCTCTATCTGGCGGGTGGCAGCGTACATCCGGGGCCGGGTGTGCCGATGGCAGTGCTGTCGGGACGGCTGGCGGCCTCGGCCCTGATGGCGGACCGGACTTCTCGGTAACGCCGCCGGCGGACGGCTATGTCTGGTGGTACATCGACGCGCTGAGCGACGACGGCGCGCATGGGCTGACCATGATTGCCTTCATCGGCAGTGTGTTCTCGCCGTACTATGCCTGGGCGCGGCGGCGCGGCAGTGCCGATCCGATGCGTCATTGCGCCCTGAATGTGGCGCTGTACGGCAAGACGCGCCGCTGGGCGATGACCGAGCGGCGGCCGCACGTGGTTGACCGGAGTCCGGGCCATTTCCAGATCGGACCGAGCGATCTGGCCTGGGATGGGGGCGGGCTGATAGCGCATATCAATGAGCGTGGCATGCCGTTGCCGCGGCGGATCAAGGGCACGCTGCGGCTGTTTCCCGCTGCCGTCGAGACGCGGCGGCTACCATTGGATGCGGCCGGCCGCCACCGCTGGCGTCCCATCGCGCCCTGTGCGCGGGTGGAGGTTACGCTGGAACAGCCCGCGCTGTCCTGGCGGGGATCGGCCTATTTCGACACCAATGAGGGCGACCGGCCGCTGGAGGCGGATTTCGTCCGCTGGGACTGGAGCCGGGCGGACATACCGGGCGGCACGGCTATCCTCTATGACCTGCAACGCCCGGATGGCGATCTGACGCTGGCGATGCGCTACAACGCCAGGGGCGGTGTGGAGGATTTCACCCCGCCGCCACCGGTTGCGCTGCCGCGCACAAAGTGGCGCGTCGAGCGTCGCATCTGCGCGGGCGATGCCAGGGTGACGCAGACGCTGGAGGATACGCCGTTCTACGCCCGCTCGGTGGTGGATGCCGCGTTGCTGGGCGGGCGCGTGACGGCGATGCATGAGAGCCTGTCGCTCCGGCGGTTTGCCAACCCTGTGGTGCAGGCGATGCTGGCATTCCGGATGCCGCGGGTGTGATCCTACCGGTGTGCCCGTGCGGTCTTGGCGCGCGTTCCGTGGCGATTGTTTTGATTGTGTTTTGATATCTCAGCCCAACGCCGTAGCTACATCTGCCATATCCGATGGTTGGAGCAGACCGATCGTGATGATCATCATAAGATTGTTGCGACTGCAGTCACGCGACGGGGCCACCCATATCCGCGGCAATCTCTGCTCGCACGAGCGGTGACAACCGGTAGTACTGGTGCGACGTCATGACGTCGAATGGATAGTCGTGGCAGTCCGATGCATCGAACATCCGGAACCGGCCCGGCGGAAACAGGGCGGCGTCGGCTCTGTGGAATGGTCCGTCCTGGCCCAGCCGCTGGGCGCCGGCGTTCACCACCTGGCTGAGATGCAACACGTTGTCGTCGTGGCTATAGTAGATCGAAATTCGTTCCGACAGCCGCTTCAGACCGCTCAACCGCGCCGGATCGGGCGCATTGAAACAGTTGAAACGACAGTCGCCGGCGGCCAGGATCGCCAAATCGAACAGCGCCGCATTGCCGTTACCGTGCAGGAACCAGTTCTCGACGGCACTTTCCAGCGCCAGGTTCCCCATGCTGTGCGCGAGCAGAAACGTGCGGCAGTTATTCGCGCGCGCCGCCAGCAGGATTGGTTCGATGCGGGAGAAGAATGTCATCAGGTGCAATCCGGACGCGCTGGCCATGTGCTGGTCCTGCAGATAGGCCAGTTGTGGGATCGGCAGGCTGAACAGCTGGCCGCGCGAGGGCCAGCTGAAGGCCAGCACGGTGCAATCCGCGGCCGGAATGCCCGATTGCGCCATCCAATCGCGATTGAAGGCGGCGCGCGTGATCCCGTCGGTGAATGTGTTAGCGAAACCGTGGATAAAAACCAGAAGGTTGCGGCCGGCATTCGTCAGGTCGCCGGTGACGTTGTCGCCAAAGGAGCCAGTATTGGCATTTTCGATTCGGCTTATCGTGCCGGCGCTGTTGGCGGCGACATTCACGCCGTCCACGAATGCGGTGCCGTACACCATGTCGCCAAACTGCGACGGCGGCTGGATCGTGGCGCTGTAGCTCTCCGGCCGGTCTGCCGGTCCGGTAAGGACGCGGTTGGTGGCAAAGAAGACGGTTGGCATTGTGATGACGCTCCCCTGCAATGGGACGCAATGACCGTGCT
>JAFEFW010000645.1 GCA_018240405.1 Pseudomonadota bacterium | reverse complement strand
GCCGCACCGGCTGCCGGCGGACGCCGCTTGTTTCCGGCTGCCGGCGGTTCGCACGGTCAGGGATTCGCCGCCCCGCCTTGCACAGACCGGCAACACGCGGTCAGATGATCAACAACGGCGCCAACCTGGCTGCAGTCACCCGCCTGTGTGCGGTGGCGCATGCGGGTGCAAACGGCAAGTCCGGCTCCCCTCCAGCGGCGACGGGTGAGGGCCGGCGTCTGACCAACCGCCGCACGACAAGGAGGATTCCGTCCCGTGCCCATCACCATCCGCCCGCTGCAGCCCGGCTTTGTCGGTGAGGTCACCGGCATCGACATCTGCCAGCCCCTGACGCCGGCCCAGGTCTCGGCGATCGAGCACGGCATGGACCAGTATGCCGTACTGACCTTCCCTGACCAGCCGCTGACCGATGACCAGCAGGTCGTGTTCAGTGCCAATTTCGGGGAGCTGGAGGTGCCGTTGGCGGCGCAGATGGCGAACCCTTCGATGCGCCGCTTCGATCGGCTGGAGCTTGGCGACATCTCCAACTTCGACGGCAAGAACACCGACAAGCTGCGCGACCGCGACGACAGCCGCCGCATGTACGCGCTGGCGAACCGGCTGTGGCATTCCGATGCGTCGTTCAGAGCGGTTGGCGCCGGCTATACGCTGTTGCATGCGCGTATTGTGCCGGGCAAGGGCGGCAACACCGAATTTGCCGACATGCGCGCGGCCTACGACGCGCTGGACGAAGCGACCAAGGCCGACATCGAGGACATGGTCACTGAACACTCGATCACGTTCTCCCGCGAGCAGATCGGCTTCGAGGTGAAGGGCGACGGTAACCCTGACAATCTCCGCCCGGTGCGGCACCGGCTCGTCGTCACCCACCCGGTGACCGGGCGGAAGTCGCTGTACCTGTCCTCCCATATCGGCGGCATTGTCGGCTGGCCGGTGCCGGAGGCGCGGGCCTTCATCCGTGACCTGACGGAGCACGCGACGCAGCCGCAGTTCCGCTACTCGCATCCGTGGAAGGTGGGCGACCTGGTCATGTGGGACAACCGCATGGTCATGCACCGCGCGACGCGGTTCGACGATCTGAAAGAGAAGCGGGATCTGCGGCGCACCTCGATCAAGGGTGTTGGGCTGGAAGTCACGCACGCCCAGGCGGCGGAGTAGGCTGCCGGCTGGCGCCGCGGCGGCGGGTGCCCTGCTGCCGCGGCGCCGTGCACGAACTCGCCGCCTGTTCGACATAAGGCTCGGGTCGGACCTTCGCCGGTTCGGTGCGTGCGGCGGCCCCATCCTTAAAGATATCGCTATCATTGTTAGCCCACTCGGCGGCTGAGGCATGCGCCTCCGAGGTCTTACGGCGGTGGACGGGGCTGCCGCTGCGAGTCTCATTTCTGCGCCGTGTTCCATTTGCATGCCTGCCGCCCAATTATTTCTAATGACTGCTATATGTTTCAAGACCATGCGACAATGTATCAACTTGCAAGGGTTGTAATCATCTAATTAGATGGTTTATTGTAATAAATACAATCTTCAGTTGGTTGCTGGCTGATTGGCTGGCACAATAATTACTATCATACTCGGTGCGGACACTTGTGCGGACGCGGTCGTTGCTTCGGCCGCTTGCGGCGGCGGCTTGAACATGGTCGTACTCGTGCCGAGGCGGCTCGGCGATCCATAGAACAACAAGAGTGAAACTAGTTTAGGCGCAGTTTGTTCTGCCGTGCTGTACAACGGCGGACTGCGCTGAACTTCAGAATGTGCTGCGTATCCCGCGGCTACTTAGCGTCTTCATGCCCGAATTGATTGGGCGTCGCGTCAGTCGGTGCGGCCATTGTTTGGAGAGAGTGTCATGAGCGTTTCCGCGTCCATCACCGGGATTACCTCTGACACCGGCACCTCCGGTTCCGACTATGTCACCTCCGATACGACCCTGACGTTCAAAGGGTCCTGGAGCAGTGACCAGCCCACCGGGATCGTCTACCTCTTCATTGACGGCGCCCTGGTAGACTACTTGACACTGTCCGATAGCAACTACTCCTCTCAGTTGCAGGTCATATCGTCGCCCACTTCCACCACCTATGGCGGGACATGGACATCGAACAACGTCCTGTCCCAAGGCACCCACACCGTTACCCTGAGGACCAGTTCCAGTGCCACGGGTGGCTCGCAACTTGCTTCACGCACCGTCATTGTCGACACGACCGCGCCGACGATCAGCAGTGAAGCGATCAGCGGCGCGACCGGCATTCTCAACAGCACGCTGAACGCCGGTGACGTGGTCACCGCTTCCGTTACTATGAGCGAAACGGTCTATGTAACCGGCGCACCGACCTTGGCACTGAACATCGGCGGCACAACTGTTGCCGCCAGCTACGCCTCGGGAAGTGGCAGCAATGTCCTGACGTTCACCTACACGATCCTTGCCGGCCAGACCGATACCAACGGCATCAGTATCGGCTCCAATGCGCTGGTGCTCAACAGCGGTACCATCCAGGACAAGGCCGGGAATGCCGCAACGATCACCGGCACCGCGGTCAGCGATAACAGCAGCTATAAAGTAGACACAACCGCCGCAACGATCAGCAGTGAAGCCGTCAGCGCGGCAACCGGGCCGCAGAACAGCACGCTGAATTCCGGCGACGTGGTGACGGCCGCCGTCACGTTCAGCGAGGCGGTTCTGGTGACCGGTTCACCAAACCTCTCGCTGATCATCGGCGGGTCCACGGTCGCCGCTTCCTATGCCTCCGGCAGCGGCAGCAGCACGCTGCTGTTCACTTACACGATCCTGTCCGGGCAGACCGACACCAACGGCATCAGCCTCCCCAGCAATGCGTTCGTCCTGAACAGCGGCACAATCACCGACCTCGCCGGCAATACCGCAACGATTACGGCCGCTTCGGTCAGCGACAATGCCGGCTATCTGGTCGACACGACCGCGCCGAGCAGCCTGGCTTCGCGGACGCTGGATCTCGCTGATGCCAGCGACGCCGGCGGCAGCAGCACCGACAACATCACCAACGTAACCACGCCGACGATCACCGTCAGCAGCCTGAACGGCGTGACGCTGGCGGCGGGCGAGATCATCCAGATCGTTGACACCAGCAACGGCAGTGCCATCGTCGGCAGCTATACGATCGCCGCCAACGACGTGAACAGCGGCGTCTGGAACGGGACCACCAAAAGCATCGTGCTCAGCAGCGCGCTGTCGTCTGGCACGCATGCGCTGGCGGTGCGCCTGTCTGATGCCGCCGGCAACATCGGCACGCAGAGTACGTCGACACTGCCCGTGACCGTCGATGTGAGTGCCCCCACCGTTAGCGCGCTGTCGCTGACCGGCGCCAGCGGCCTGCAGAACAGCACGCTGAACACGGGCGACACGGTGACAGCCACCGTAACCCTGAGTGAAGCGGTCGTTGTGACCGGGTCGCCGCAACTGGCGCTGGATATTGGCGGCACGACCATCCAGGCAAGTTACGCGTCAGGTAGCGGCTCCAACAAACTGGCCTTCACCTACACGGTCCAGTCGGGGCAGACCGACAGCAACGGCATTGCCATCGGCACCAGTGCGCTCAGTCTGAACAGCGGGTCCATTACGGATGTGGCCGGAAACAGCCTGACGCTGTCGAACACTGTCGTCGCCGACAATGCCAGCTACAAGGTCGATACCACCAGGCCGACCATCAGTGCCGTCTCACTGACCGGCGCCACCGGCGCGTTGAACAACACGCTGAACGCGGGCGATGTGGTGACCGCCACGGTGACCATGAGTGAGGCGGTCACGGTCGATACGTCGACGGGAACGCTAACACTCGGGCTGATTGTCGGCACCAGTACCGTCCAGGCGACCTATGCATCGGGCAGCGGCAGCAACCTGCTTGCCTTCACCTACACGATCCTGGCGGGGCAGACGGACAGCAACGGCATCAGCATAGCGGCCGATGCCTTGAGCCTCAACGCGGCGACCATCACCGACCTGGCCGGCAACGCGATGACCACCTTGTCGAACGCCGCGGTCGGCGACAATTCGACATATAAGGTCGATACGACCAGCCCGACCGTGGTGTCGGAGCAGATTACCGGCGCCAACAACGTACAGAACAGCACAGCGAACGCGGGCGACGTCGTAACGGTTGCCGTATCGTTCAGCGAGGCGGTGACCGTCGCGTCGGCCCCGTCCTTGAATCTCGATATTGGCGGTACGACGGTGCCGGCCAGCTACATCTCGGGCAGCGGCAGCAAGACGCTCTATTTCAGCTACACGATCCTGGGCGGGCAGACCGACGCCGATGGTATCGGCATCCCGGCCAACGCCCTGGTGGCCACGAGCGGAGCCCTTGTCGACTCTGCCGGCAACGCCGCAGTATTGAGCTTCGGCAGTGTGGTGGCCGACGCCAACTACAAAGTCGATACCACGGCGCCGGCGGTCACCGCTGAGGCGATCACCGCGGCGAGCGGTATTCAGAATGACCGGCTGAATGCCGGCGATGTCGTGACGGTCGCCGTCAGCCTGAGTGAGGCGGTGACGGTCAGCGGCGCGCCGCAACTTGCGCTGAATATCGGCAGCGTAACCGCCCAGGCCAGCTATGCCTCGGGGAGCGGCAGCAGCACGCTGCTGTTCACCTATACAATACAGGCCGGTCAGACCGATACGAACGGCATCAGCCTGCCGCTCAATGCACTCGGCCTGAATAACGGGACCATTACGGACGCTGCCGGCAATGCTGCCACGCTGACGGCTAATGCGGTCGGTGACAACGGAGTCTACAAGGTCGACACGACGGCACCGGCCGCGTTGACGCAGACGCTGTCGCTGCCCGGGTCGTCGACCAACGAGACCAGCGACACCACCCCGCTGGTCCGTGTCAGCAACCTGGCCGGACTTACGGCCGAAGCTGGCGACGTGATCCAGATCGTCGATACCAGCAACGGTAACCTGATCGTTGGCAGCTACACGGTCGCGGTGGGCGATCTGACGAGCGGTATCTGGAACGGCACGACAGCCGATGTTACGCTCAGCGCCTTGTCGTCCGGCGCTCATACGCTGGGGCTGCGGCACGTCGACGCAGCGGGCAATGCCGGCGCGCTAGGTGCTTCGAGCCTGACCGTCACGATTGACACGACGGCACCGTCGATTACCGGTGTGGCGATCGACAGTGCAACCGACAGCCAGAACAGCCGTCTGAATGCCGGCGACGTGGTCACTCTGTCCGTGACCATGAGCAAGACCGTGGTCGTCACGGGAACCCCGTTGCTCGCGCTGGATGTCGGCGGAGTCGAGGCGCAGGCGAGCTATGTTTCGGGCAGCGGCAGCTCGATCCTGCAGTTTGTCTATACGGTCGTGTCCGGACTGGACGATACGGATGGGATTGCCATCCCGGCAGGGGCGCTGTCGGTGACTGGCGCCTCCATCCAGAGCACCGCCGGTGTCGACGCGCTGTTGACCTCGGCTGCGGTGGCGAGCAACAGCGCCTACCTCGTCGACACCACGGCACCCACGGTCATCGCGGTCGCGTGCGACACGACAGGCACGGTGGGTGCCGACGGCTTCGTTGTCCTGTCGGTGACGTTCAGCGAAGCGGTTCTGGTGACCGGCTCACCGACACTGAGCCTGAACACCGGCGGCACGGCGGTCTATGCCGGGCGTTCTGACGATTACACCCTGACGTTCCACTACATAGCCGCGTCCGGTGAAAACACGGACGATCTTGCGCTGGGCGATCCCGCCGTTGCTCTGCCGGATGGTGCAGCAATCACCGACCGGGCCGGTAACGATGCCGACCTGACCGGCGCGAACGGCGCGAACCCCGCCGGTGTGCTGGCCGTCGACACGACGGCGCCCACTGTCTCCGGCATCGCTATCAGCGGATCATCGGACAAGCAGAACAATACGCTGGTTGCCGGCGATACCGTGACCGTATCGGTTTCCATGTCCGAGGTCGTCACAGTGTCCGGCTCGCCGCAGCTGACGCTGAACATTGGCGACGCTCAGGTGCAGGCCAGCTACCTGTCGGGCAGCGACACCGACACGCTGCTGTTCACCTATACGATCGTATCGGGTGACAACGAGTCGCAGGGCATCAGCATTCCCGATAATGCGCTCATTCTGGACGGTCCGATCACCGATCTCGCCGGCAATTCGATATCCCCCGGATCGTCTTACGTTTCGCCGGACGCCGGCTACATGGTGGACACTGCGCTGCCCACGATCACCAGTGTTGCCGTCATCGGCGACATTGGGTTGCAGAATTCCCGGTTAAATGCAGGCGATCTTGCCTACGTGAAGCTGATCACCAGTGAGGACGTCGTGCTGACCGGCACGCCGACGCTGACGATCGAAATCGGCGCTACGCTTGTCGATGCCTCCTTCGCCGGCTTCGGCAACGCCAACGAATTGTATTTCAGCTACCAGATCCTGCCTGGGCAAAATGACAGCAACGGTATCAGCATTCCGCCCGATGCCCTGGCCCTGCACGGTGGATCGCTCAAAGACGCTGCCGGCAATGCGGCGGTGGTCACGTCGGCAGCGGTGGATAATGACCCGCTTTATCTCGTCGATACGACCGCTCCAAACATAGTGGCGGTGACCTATGGGACGAACACGGGCCTGCTGGGGCTGGGCGGCATTGTCGAAATTCTCGTAACCTTTGACGAGGATGCCAACGTCTATGGTTCGCCGACGCTGACGCTGAACAGCGGGGGTACCGCGGTTTACGAGACGCCTGCGGACGGCTTGACCAAAGTGTTCAAGTACACCGTTGGTGCCGGGGAGAATGTGTCTGACCTGGCCGTCATCTCCTACAACCAGCCGGACGCGACCACCTATATCGATGACCTTGCCGGCAATGTCGGCAGTCCCAGTGGAGCCGCCGGGGTTAACCCCGAAGGCATTCTCGTCGTAGACTCGACCACGCCGACGATTGTCAGCGCTTCGGTGTTCCATGCGACGGGCGCCGAGAACGGCCGCTTGAATGAGGGCGATCAGGTCACCGTTTCGCTGACGATGAGCGAGAACGTCACGTTCTTTGGCGGACTGGGCATCAAGCTCGACCTCGGCGGGAGCCTCATCGAGGCTATTTATGCCGATGGCGATGGCACCGATACGCTGACATTCGCCTATACAATCCAGGCAGGCGACAGCGCGCCCGAAGGCATCGGCATCTGGGCCAACCCGGTGCAAGGCTACGGCGGCGGCACGATCACCGACCTCGCCGGCAACTTCGCCGATCTGACCTTTGCCGGGGTCGCCAACAACGCCGGCTACATCGTGGACACCACCCCGCCGTCTGTCGTCTCGACAAGCTTCGGATCCACCGACGGCGATCTGGCCTTGGGCGAAACGATCCAGATTCTCGTGCGATTCAATGAGGACCTACAGGTCTCGGGCACGCCGGTGCTGACCCTGAACAATGGCGGGACGGCGACCTATACCGGAGCGGTCGGCGACGCGCTGGTGTTCCAGTATGCGCCGGCAGCCGGCGAGGACGTGGGGGCGCTGCAGCCGACGGAGCTGACGCTGCCGGATGGCGTAACGATCACCGATCTTGCCGGCAACGCGTTTGCCGAAACCAGCGTGACGCTGCCGGCGCCAACCGGGACCGTCGCTGTCGATACCGTCGCGCCGACGCTGGATGCCGTCGCCGACGGCACGGGCAGCCCGAACATCACCCAGGGCCAGACCGTAAGCCTGCAACTGACATTCAGCGAGCCGGTACATGCCGAGGATGGGGCGAGCATCACCCTCAGCAATGGCGATAGCGCCTTCTACGTCAGCGGGTCCGGCACCAACAGCTTGACCTTTGGGGTGACGGCGTCGGTAACCGCATCGGGCGTGACGGTCTCCGGTGCAGCCGGCGTAACGGATCTGGCCGGCAATGCGGTCACCGGCTTTGGTGATACAATCTGCTTCATGGCCGGAACCCTGATCCGCACCCCATCCGGTGAGGTAGCGGTTGAGACACTGCGGCCCGGCGATCTGGTCCTCACGACCGATGGCGAGGCGCGGCCGGTGCGCTGGCTGGGGCGGCAGACGGTATCGACCGTGTTTGCCGATCCGCTGCGGGTACTGCCGATCCGGATCAAGGCTGGCGCGCTCGGCGAGGCATTGCCGCTGCGTGACCTGCTGGTCTCGCCGGACCATGCGTTGCTGGTCGGGGGCGTCCTGGTGCACGCAGGTGCACTGGTAAACGGGCTGACGGTTGTGCGGGAGCAGGATGTGCCGCAGAGTTTTGTCTATTATCATGTCGAACTGCCGGATCACGCGCTGATCCTGGCCGAAGGCGTCGCCGCGGAAACATTCATCGACAACGTCGACCGCATGGCGTTCGACAACTGGGCGGAGCACGAATTGGCGTGTGCTGCTGATGCGCCGCTTGTCGAGATGGGCTTGCCGCGCGCCAAATCCTATCGGCAGGTGCCACGCGCGGTTCGCCAGTTGCTGGCGTCCCGGGCCGAGGCCCTGTGTCCTGCGTCGGCACAGGCGGCGTAGTTGCGGCGTGGCGCGTCAGTTGCGCTCGTCCGGCCGCCCGCACGGGCGTTACGATAGCGGCCCTCCGTAGCATCGTCGGCACCGCGACGCTTCTTTACTGTCACGGTCGAGCCGGTCCGTGGCGGCTTCGCGTGTTCCGACGGGCGGCGCCTGTCGCTCCCGGTCGTCGCTGCCTGACTCCGGTTCTGCCGGCGGGCATGCGGTCCGGCCGATGACGTTGCACACAATTTCCTGACCGTTGGCCCTGTTTTTGCGATACACCATCGGCACGCCCGCTGGGCGGCAGTGCGAAGCCCGTGCTGCCCCGCGACGGATCACGTGTTGATTATGGAAGCAGCAGGTTGCGCCTACGCATGCATTTGTCCGCTCTTCACCCAAGCTCCCGCGGAGTGCCGCAGCTAGCTGACGGCACGCGCGTCAGTGCGTGGCAGCGGCGCCGGACGCGCCCGGTTGGTTCCCTGGTCGAGAGCCATCGTATGGCTCTTGGCCGGAACCGGTGTCATCAACCGCCCGGTGGATTGCAAAGCGGTGTTGCCGCCCGGGCACGTTCGTGACCCCGGTCGAGGCTGCGCGCGCCGCCCTTGCTGCCGACCGCACGCATGCCGATCCGGCAATCTGGATCACCCGCGTGCCGGATGAGGCCGTGCTGGAGCGAGCACGCACGCTGGAGAAGGAGGGGCCGCGGGGCAGAGCGCTCTGGGGCGTGCCGTTTGCGGTCAAGGACAATATCGACGCTGCCGGACTGCCGACGACAGCGGCCTGTCCGGATTTTGCCTACACGCCCGCCGAGAGCGCGCCTGCCGTGCAGCGCCTGCTGGAAGCCGGTGCGATCCTGATCGGCAAGACCAACCTTGACCAGTTTGCCACCGGCCTGGTCGGCACACGCAGCCCGTATGGCGTCCCCCGCAACGTGTTCGATGCGAAGCTGGTGCCGGGCGGCTCGTCGTCCGGCAGTGCCTGCGCGGTGGCGGCCGGGATCGTGCCTTTTGCCCTCGGCACGGACACGGCCGGTTCAGGGCGTGTTCCCGCGGCACTGGGCAATATTGTCGGCCTGAAGCCGACCGTGGGGTCTGTATCAGCCAGCGGCATGGTCCCCGCCTGCCGGTCCGTGGATACCATCTCCGTCTTCAGCCACACGGTTGACGAAGCGCTATCGGTGCAGCGCGTCATCGCCGGCTACGATCCTGCCGATCCGTACTCGAGGCTCGCGCCCTACGCGCATCTGCGGCGCGGCGCGGCCCTGCCGCAGGCGCGCGTTGCCGTCGGCGACATCGCCGCGTTGTGCGAGCCAGAGATCGGCGCCGCGCTGGATACCGCCGCCGCTGCCCTTGGCGCGCGGAAGACCGAGATCGCGCTGTTCCTGGAAGTGGCCCGCCTGCTCTACGAGGGTCCCTGGGTGGCCGAACGCACCTCGGCCCTGCGCGCCTTCATGCAGGCACATCCGGGCAGCCTGTATCCGGCTACGCGCACGATCCTGGAGCTTGGCCTGGAGCGCCGAGCGGTTGATGCGTTCGACGCGTTCCACCTGCTGGCACAGGCGCGGCGGCAGGCGGCCGCACTGTTCGCTGACTATGATGCGCTGCTGCTGCCGACCTCGCCGTTCTGTCCGACGCTCGACGATGTAGCGGCAGATCCGCTCGGTCCCAACCGGCGCCTAGGCACGTTCACCAACTTCGCCAACCTGTGCGACCTCGCCGGCTTCGCCGTGCCGATCGGCTTCTGCAGCAACAATCTGCCCATCGGCGGCGTGCTGCTGGGGCCAGCCTGGTCCGAAGGCCGGCTGGCTCCACTGGCTGACGCACTGCACCGCCGCTTTGTACAGACCGCCGGTGCGACCGGACAGGCGCTGCCGGCCGCTGCCGCCCCTGATGCCCTGGCGCCGGATGAGACGGCCCTGTTCTGCATCGGCGCCCACATGTCCGGCCTGCCGCTCAATCAGCAGGTGACTGCGCTGGGCGGCCGCATGCTGCGCGAAGCGGCGACCTTGCCGGAGTATCGCCTCTATGCGCTCGGCAACCGTCCCGGCCTGGTGCGCGCCCAGGGCGGCGGGCCGATCGCCGGCGAGGTCTGGGCGCTGCCGACCGCGGCCATCGGCACGCTGCTTGCTCAGGTTCCCGCGCCCCTTGGCTTCGGCACGGTCGCACTGCAGGACGGCCCGTGCCTGGGCTTCCTGGCAGAACAGGCCGGCGTGCAGGGGGCGCCGGACATCACCGGCCATGGCGGTTGGCGCGCCTGGCTCTCAGCTTCGAGGTCATAGCCTATGGATGACGCCGCCCTGGACGCCTGGATCGATGCCGGCACCGCCGCCCTTGGACTGCCGATGAAAGAGGCATGGCGCGAGGCCGTGCGCCTGCATATGCGTATCTCGCTCGGGCACGCGACGACGGTGCTGGAGGCTCCGATTGACGATCACCTGGAGCAGGCGCCGGAGTTCAAAGCGTGAGCAATCCCTGGGACACGGCGACGCAAGTCGCCGCCGCCGTCGCCGCCCGGAAGACCCGCGCGGCGGACATCGTTGACGCGGCCCTGGCGCGCATTGCCACGGTGAACCGCAAGCTCAACGCCTTCACCGACGTGACCGCCGACCGCGCTCGGGCGCGTGCGGCCGCGGTGGATGCGGCCATCGCGGCTGGGAAGGCACCCGGGCCGCTGGCCGGCGTACCTTTTGCAGTGAAGAACCTGATCGACATCGCCGGCCTGCCGACGCTGGCCGGGTCGAAGATCAATCGGTCGCATCAACCCGCCACGGCGGATGCACCTCTGGTGCAGCGCCTGGAGGCGGCCGGCGCGATCCTGGTCGGCGGGCTGAACATGGGCGAGTACGCCTATGACTTCACCGGCGAGAACGTGCATGAGGGCCCGTCGCGCAATCCGCACGATTTGAGCCGCATGACCGGCGGATCCTCGGGCGGGTCCGGTGGTGCGGTCGGCGGCGGGCTGGTGCCGCTGGCGCTGGGGTCGGACACCAACGGATCGATCCGCGTGCCGGCGTCGTTCTGCGGCCTGTTCGGGCTGAAGCCGACCTACGGTCGACTGACGAGAGCCGGCAGTTTCCCTTTCGTCGGCAGCCTCGATCACCTGGGCCCGCTGGCGCGGTCGGTCGCCGACCTGGCCGTGGCCTACGACGCAATGCAGGGCTACGACCCGGCCGACCCGGTCTGCGTCGACCGGCCGGTTGAGCCGGTGGTGGGCGGCATCGATGCCGGCGTCGAGGGGCTGCGCATTGCCGTCGCCGGCGGCTATTTCCAGTCCGGGGCCATGCCGGAGGCGCTGGCGGCGGTCGAGACGGTGGCCAAGGCGCTGGGCGCAAACCAGACGATCGCAATCCCGCAGGCGTCGACCGCGCGCAGTGCTGCCTATGTCATCACGACGTCCGAGGGCGCGGCGCTGCACCTGGAGCGTTTGCGCTCCCGACCGGACGATTTCGACCCGGACGTGCGCGACCGGCTGATTGCCGGTGCGCTGGTGCCAGCCTCGGTCGTCGCACAGGCACAAAGATTCCGCCGCTGGTACCGCGCCGAGATGGCGAAGCTGTTTCGTGACGTGGATGCCATCCTTGCCCCGGCGACGCCCTGCGTCGCGCCGCTGATCGGGCAGAAGACATTTGTGCTGAACGGGCAGGAAATGCCGGTGCGGCCTAACATCGGCCTCTACACGCAGCCGATCTCCTTTATCGGCCTGCCGGTGGTCGTCGTGCCGGTACTGACTGGATCCGGGCTGCCCATCGGCGTGCAAGTCATCACCGCCGCCTGGCGTGAGGACCTTGCGTTGCGCATCGCCCGTGCGCTGGAATCTGCTGGTGTGGCGCGCACCCTGACGCCGGCGCTGGAGGACTGAGCCATGGACATCAACCTGCCCGACGTGAAGGCCGAGGTCGAAGCGGCGCACGACCGCTATGAGGCGGCGCTGATGGCGAACGATGTGGACACGTTGCAGGCGCTGTTCTGGGCCAACGACCTGACGATCCGCTATGGCATCGGTGAGATCCTCTACAGCCATAAAGAGATCGGCGCCTTTCGCTCGGCGCGTTCGCCGGTCGGGCTGGCGCGGACGACCTCGCGCACGGTCGTTACGACGTATGGCCGCGATTACGCCACGGCTTCGACGCTGTTCCACCGCGACTCGATGCCGGGAAAGGTCGGACGGCAGATGCAGACCTGGGTGCGGATGCCGGAAGGCTGGCGGATCGTCGCGGCCCATGTCAGCGTGATCGACGAGCCAAAGCCCGCGGGGTAGCGCGGTCGTCCTGGCCTGGACATTGCACGGCTGATTCAGCAACACACTGAGGCAGCGAAGTCGCTGCATGGTTCTAGGAGACGTTCCCATGGCTGACTACGATCTGGTGATCGCCGGCGGCACCGTGGTCACACCATCCGACATGGTCCAGGCCGATGTCGGCGTCATCGGCGACCGCATTGCCGCCGTCGGGCTGAACCTGCGCGGCGAGCGCATGATTGACGCCAAGGGATTGATGGTAATGCCCGGCGGCGTCGACTCGCACTGCCATATTGAGCAGTTGCAGGAAGGCGGCGGCGCGGACGAGGAGAACTGGACGACCGGCAGCACCTCCTGCCTCGCCGGCGGCACGACAAGCGTCGTGACGTTCTCCACCCAGTTCAAAGGACACGGGATTCTGGAGCCGCTGGCCGAGTACCGCCGCCGGGCGCAGAAGGCGATGGTTGACTACACGTTCCACCAGATCATTACCGATGCATCGGACAAGGTGATCTTCGAGGAAGTGCCGCAGGTGGTGGAGAGCGGCGTGCGCAGCCTGAAGGTGTTCCTGACCTACGACCCGCTGCACCTGGACGACAAGCAGTTCCTGCGCGTGCTCGCCGCCGCCCGCCGCACCGGCGCGTTCGTGACCGTGCACTGCGAGAACTATGAGGCGATCAACTGGCGCACCGCCGCGTTGCTGGCGGACGGCCGCACCGCGCCGAAATACCATGCCTGGTCGCGTCCCAGCATGATCGAGCGCGAGGCGACGCATCGGGCGATTGCGCTGGCGGAACTGGTGGATCAGCCGATCCAGGTGTTCCATGTTTCGTGCCCGGAAGTAGCTGAGGAAATCGACCGCGCCAAACGCCGCGGCCTGAAAGTGTGGGGCGAGACCTGCCCGCAGTATTTCGTCCTGTCCGCGCAGCATATGGACCGGCCGGGCTTTGAAGGCGCGAAGTACATGTGCAGCCCGGCGCCGCGCGATGCCGAGGCGAGCCTGGGCCTGTGGAAGGTCATCAACGACGGTATCCTGGATATCATTTCCTCCGACCACAGCGGCTGGAGTTATGAGACGCCGGTCGGCAAGCGGGTGCACGGGGTTGATGCACCGTTCCGTGACATTCCCAATGGCGTCCCCGGCCTGCAGTCGCGCCTGCCGATCATCTTCAGTGAAGGCGTGGTGAAGGGGCACATCGACCCCTGCATGTTCGTGCGGCTGATTTCCTACAATCCGGCGCGCCTGTTCGGGCTTTATCCGCGCAAAGGAACGATCGCGCCGGGGGCGGATGCCGACATCGTGCTGTGGGATGCGAAGAAGACGACGACGCTGACCAACACGCTGATGCAGCATATCATCGATTACACGCCCTATGAGGGATTGCAGGTCACCGGCTGGCCGGTGATGACAATCCGCCGCGGCGAGGTCGTGATGCGCGATGGCGTGGTGCAGGCCGAACCCGGCACGGGGCAGTTCCTGGCGCGCGGGCCTTACGACATGATCAAGCCGACCGGCCGCGTGCCGTTTGGCTTCGACGCGTCGGCTTTCATAGTGTGAGCCATTGCTTGAAATTCGTCGCCATTGGGTTGCTACCCTTCCACCGGCATGACGGGCCGGCAGCCCGTCTGCACCAGGATGAGCGGTGTTGTATCCACCAAGGCTCCGGCCTGCTGTTCGTCTATCACGGCGGGCGTGGCCGCATCGCCGTGATGGAAAAGCAACGGCTCGTCGGCGGTGGCGTAGCAACGTGCTTGTTTTAACGCTGATGCCCCTGCGATTGCCATAGACGCCCACCATGACGAGAAAGCAGTAACCGCCGCGGCTACGGCATCAGCCATGGCGTTTCATCGACAATCCCGGAGATAGCATCATGGACGTGATCGACGTCGTCGCCGGCCCCTATACCTTCAAGGCCCGCTTCGAAGTGGATGCGGCGCCAAAGACGGTGGCGAAGTTCCGTACCCTGCTGCCGTACAAGGAACGCATCATCCATGTCCGCTGGAGCGGCGAGGGCTGCTGGATTCCGCTGGGTGAACTGGACCTTGGACTGCCATTCGAGAACGCTACAAGCTATCCGGCGCCGGGGCATTTCCTGCTGTATCCGGGCGGCTATAGCGAGACCGAGATCCTGCTCGCCTATGGCGGAGTCCAATTCGCCAGCAAGCTCGGGCAACTGGCTGGCAACCATTTCTTGACCGTCGTCGAAGGCCAGGAAAACCTGCTGCCGCTGGGCAAGATGGTGCTGTGGCAGGGCGCGCAGGAGATCGTCTTCAAGGCGCCTTAGTCACCTGGGACGGTGGGGGTTCTTCAATCAAGCCCCGATAAAGAAAGGCCGAAACGCCTACCAGCAACAGCAGGGTTGCGAGCAGCGGCAGGATCATCCTGCGCCGGCGCCCGCTCTCGCGTTCGCGCCGTTCTGCTGCCGGTCCAAGCGCGGCGGCGACCGTGTGCCGGGTTATCAGCGCATCGCCGCGGGCAAAGCCCGCTGTCATGACGGCCTCCATCATCCGGTTCACCGTGCCGGGAAGCCCTTGTCCGTTGGCGACGATCAGCCGCAGCGCATCGGCGCTGATCAGCCGCCGTGTGGTGCCGCCGGCCATCCACAGCCGCTGCTCCACATACTGCCGAAGCTCCGCGGGTCCGAGGCGACCCAGCGCGACCTCACGTCCGGCTGGCCCATCGGGGAGATCGAAGCGTCCTACCGTGGCGGTCTGTGCCACAGCGATACGGTCGGGTACCTGGTGCAGAATGGCCGACAGCACCGCCTGGGCGCTGCGTGTCAGCAAGTCAACGTCGTCAATCACCATGGCGGTGCGCGGACGATTCAGCAGCGTGCGAATGACGTCCTCGGGTGTGGCGCCGTCACCGCCGATCGTCTGCAGCAGCGTGTCCCGATCGACCCGGCCCGCTGCCGGGCGCACCACCGCGATGACCTGTGTCGAAGCGCGCGCCGCTGCCGCCGCGGCAAGCAGCAGATGCGTCTTGCCGATGCCACCGTCGCCGCGCAGCGTCATCACGCCGCTGCCCTGGGTGAGGTGGGCGACCACCTGCTCAAACACCCGACGCTGGCTGCCGAACAGGATGAAGCCACTACCATCCGGCCTTTCGTCGAACGGAAACCGCCCGAGGCCATACATCTCGAGAAAGCTGGTCGGCGTCCGCTGATGCTCGTCCATCTGCCTGGCCCCCCGAGGCTTGGCAGGCTGCCCAGTCAAGATAGGCTCTTGAGCACGCGGTTTTGCGGCGGATAACGACAAGGTGATCTCGTTTGGCTGTCAGCGATCCGCGCGTTGCGTGCGCATCTGCAATTGCTGGACGATCCGATACTGATCAGGCCGCGGCGTACCGTTCCAGTTGGACAGGACGCCATTGGGCACCCAGTTGTCGAGGTGGCCCCAGCACCACCAGCCTGTGCCGATTCCCTGTTCGTCGCCCGAAAACGTTGGCCCGCCCAACTCACCGAGCTTGCCGTCCAGATAGGCTGTAATCGTGCGGGCCCACATCCGGTCCGTTTCGGTTTCCAATGAGGAGCCCATTTCCCCAACCCAGACCGGCGCGATGCCTTCCTTCACCACAAAGCCCCAAATGCGGTTCATCTGCGCGACAAGGCTGTGTGGATCCCGATTGAATCCGGCGTCGAACACCGATGGCGGATATTCGTGGACCGAGTAGACGAGCTTGTTGGGGACGTCGAGGACGATCGGCAGAACGCGCACACCCTGCAGATTACCCTGCGGCCCCGGGTCCGGCATGTTAGGGCGCCGGTTATATGTCTGTGGACCCTCGACGATGATCAACGGGCCCGGATCGATGGCCTGGATCATGCGGCCAAGTTTCTGCGCCTGCGCATGCCAGTCGTTCACGCCGCCACTGCCCCAGCCGGCGGCTTCCAACGGCTCGTTGTTCAGGTCGTAGCCGATGATCGTGTCGTTGCCCCGGTAGCGCCGGGCGAGAAACAGCCAGTTCGCTTCGAAGGTCTCCGCCGAGACGGCGTCATCGTACCACAGACCGTTCTTCTGCTGGCCTGCTGTGCAACTGTTGTTGTGATGATCGATGATGATCTTCAGGCCGGCGTCACGTGCCGCATCGATAACGCGGTCGAGAACCTCCAGCGCCGTCAGGCCCTTCAGGTCCGGGTTCCGACGGTAGTCGATCGACGTATATTCCCTGTCGTTCCGCGGCATTGCGCCAGCCTTGGCGCCGACCCACAGGTCGCAATAGGGCAGGCGGATCGTGTTGAAGCCGAGTGCCCGCATGGCCTGGATTGTTTCGCGGTAGTTCACAGCGTACAGGCCCTCCGGGACGAAGGCGCTATTGTCGCCGCCGCTCCATCCGATGGCGGCGATGCGGACCGGGCGCCCGCGCTGATCGACAATCTGGCTGCCGCGCGTGTGGAGATAGCCGGGTGGCAATGCCGCGCCGTAACGATCTTGCGCGGAGGCCGGAGCGTTGGCACCGACCCAAGCGGTGATCAGCGCGGCGAATATCGCGCGAACGTATTTCAAAGATCGGTACCCCGGCGCTGCTGGAACAATTGTCGGGCGCGTCTGAGCTGACGGAGCGCCCAGTAACGATCCCGTAGTTCCGGTTGCATCAAGCGACGAACCAGTGCGGGCTCCTCCCACGGGACGTCATGAAAAACGGTGTGGAGGAACCGGTTTGCCGGATCAAGTTCCCACGTATCCGGAAAATAGGCGATCACATCGCTGGTTGTGCGCGGCGGCCTCGCATGCTCCGGCCGTCCGGCCAGGGCTGCCGTGAACGCCTCGGGGAGATCCTGGCCCGGGCCGAGCGGAATGGTGCAGATCGGCGTGACACGCGGATTCATTTCGATCAGATAAGAGTGACCTGTCGCGTTTTCGATCATGAAGTCGAAGCCGATGAATCCAGACAGACCGAGGGCGCGCACGATGCGTGACGCGGCTTCCACCATCTCCTGGTTCTGGATGATACGCGTTACCGTTGATGGTCCGGTTGTTGAGACCGTTGCAACTGCCTCGGCGCAGATGCTTGCCAGCACCTCGCCGCGCCGGCAGACGACACCGATATTGGCCGGCCGCCCATCAACATAGCTCTGTGCAGACAGCGTCGGCCGCTCATGCCGCAGCCAGGAGCGAACATAGATCGCATCGCCCTCCATCAGCAACGCTCGCAGCGCCATGTAGAAACTGGGGGGGCGGCGCATCTCGGACCAGGCTTCGTGTACCAGTGCCGGATTCGAAACAACGCGGACGCCGAAACCTGCCCAGCTTCCATCAGCCTTCAGGACGATGGGCGTCTGATGTACGTCCAGGCATTCCTGCACCGCGTCCTCCGTCGCCAGCGCCATCGAGTCCGGCACGCGCACATCGAGGTCGCGCGCAACGGACAGCAGCAGGTTGCGTGACGTGATGATCGGGAAGTTCGTGGGATTGCCCAGTGAGCTTTCCAGCAGGTCTCGAATGCCGCGATCCTGGCTCCGGCGGTGAACCTCCTGCAGGTCACGCACGGTCTGTTCGTCGCACGGAATGACAGCGTCCGGCCGCAACCGTTTGAGGGTGCGTTCCAGCAACCTGAACGGCGCCCACACGCTATGACCTGTAAGATCAGCGAGGCAGCGAAGTGCTTCCACCGGATGCCGTGATGGCGCAACAACGCTCACAGTAGCGCCAGCCTTGTAAAGCTCCAGGGCCAGGCGCGCCGTGGTCGGCAGTCGTACGGTGGTAACCAGAACAACGTGAGGTTGATGCGTCGCCTTGAGTCCGGATGCGGTGCTGGCCGGCGATGCGGCGCGCATCAGGTGCGTGACATCCGTGATGACGGACGGCAAGGCGGATCGACGATTGAGGCGAAGCGGCGCGTCCATGTCGTACCATCATTTACGAGTGAGTTACTGGACAGAGTAGGGCTTATTCTGCGATCACGGGGTTACGTTGCCCTTGCGTCAGTAGACCATTGGCGCAACGGCAATAAAAGATCTTACGGCAACGATGAGGTATTTGTGATGTGTCCGTTCGACTTGCAGTTTGGAGCACGGCGTCGATGCAGCGCATGACCGATGTTGCGATCATCGGGGCCGGCCCCTATGGACTTTCGCTGGCGGCGCATCTGGTCGCGCGAGGGCTCAGCATCCGCGTCTTCGGGCAGCCTATGCATACATGGCGCACGGGTATGCCAGAAGGCATGGTGCTGAAATCCGAAGGCTTTGCATCGAACCTGTGGGATCCGGAGGGGTCCTTTACGTTGCGTGACTACTGTAGTGATCATGGTCTCCCCTACAAGGATAGCGGGCTGCCCGTGCCGCTGCAGACATTTTGCGACTACGGTGTCGCGTTCCAGAAGCGCTTTGTGCCAATGCTGGATGAACGCCTGGTTGACAAGCTTGAGCGCAACGGTGACGGTTTCGTGCTTCACCTGCACGATGGAGAAACAGTTGCGGCCGCGCGCGTCGTGATCGCCGCCGGCATTCGAAAATTCTATGACATTCCGCCTGAACTTGATGAGATCACTGGTCCGTTACTTTCCCACAGTGCTGATCACCATCACCTGGACCCGTTCAGCGGGCGGAAGGTGCTGATCATCGGCGGTGGCGCATCCGGCGTGGGAATGGCGGCCCTGATGAGTCAGCGAGGAGCACACGTTACGGTTGCCGCGCGCCGGCCGCGTATCTCGTGGTGTGACCCGCCGCGGCCGCGTAGTGTGCTGGAGCGGATCAAGGAGCCGGAATCGGGTCTCGGAACCGGCTGGCGCTCAATGGCCTGCGTGGTAGCGCCGACGGTGTTCTACAGGATGCCGCGCGACTTCCGTCATCTGGTCGTGCGCAAGCACCTCGGTGCCGCGCCTGGCTGGACGTCGCGTGACGAAATCGAAAAGAACGTTCCGGTTCTGCTCGGCGCCAGGCTCAGCCGATCTGCGATGCGTGGCGATGTTGCAGCCGTGACCTTCAAGATGGATGAAGGCGGCGAGCGGACGATCGAAGCAGAGCATGTCATCGCTGCGACAGGCTATCGCGTCAACATGCACCGGCTGCCCTTCCTGAACGACGATCTGCTGGCCACGATGGACATGGAGTACACGTCAGCAACGCTGTCTCCGTACTTCGAAACCAGCGTGCCCGGCCTGTTTGTCGTTGGCACCGCAGCGGCCAACAGCTTTGGACCGCTGCTGCGCTTCGCTTATGGCGCCGGCTTCGCATCCCGCCGCCTGAGCCAGCACCTTCACCGGACGATGCCCAAGCGCATCGTCGCCCCTGCTGGATCGCTCGCGCCCGCCTAAGGCTTGCCCGCCTGCCCGGTGCCGCAACACCGGGCAGGCGGGCGGCATTTTCAGTCGGCGGCTGCCATGGCCTCGGCCGGCTGAGGGGCGGCAACCTCATTCTTATGTCGATGCCGCGCCAACCAGCGATGGCCGGACACGGCAATCCGCCCGAGCAGCGTGCGTGCTCCGCTGTAGCTGCCGATCACAGTCTCGGCGTTTGACAGGCGGAACTTAAAGGGCTCCTCGCCGCGCAGGAAATCAACGTGACTGAGGCCACGGTCGAACGCCCACTCGCTGTACTCCACGATCAGGATCGTGCCTGGCGATGCGCGCTCGTATGCCGGATCGTAGGCTGTGAAATAGGCCTCCATCCGACCGCCGTAGACGAAGTTCAATGACGCCGCGACCATGGTGCCGCCACATGTCAACAGAAACAGCTTGGCCGGGCACTGGCGCCATGCCGCGTTGAGAAGTGTCGTGAACACCGGATAGTCCGTGGTGAACAGCGGCGAGTTTGGCTCAACCTGGCGAAGCCAGGCGAGCTTCCATGCCACGGCGGTTTCGAGCAACGCCTGCACGTCTGTGTCCGGTTCTCGCACCTCGAAGGCCACTTCACCGCCGAGTTCCGACAGGATCCGCTTGCCGCGCGTGTGGTTATTGCGGCCCTTCTTGTTCAGCGAGCGGAAGAAAGCGTGACCCGATGGCCAGTGGTTTTCAATACGCATGCAGCGTTCCTGGCGGTCCCCAGGCTCAATAGCCCCACCGCTTCCTGCCAAGTTTTGCAGAAAGCCGTGGCAGTGCGCGTCCGGCCGGATCTGCTGCAACGCGATCAGGTCGAAGCCGCCAGCGCGGCCGATGCCGTCCCAAAGGGTTTCCATAGCATCCGGCCGATCCGGATCAATAAGACAGTCGCAGTAGTCGCTGAACCGTTGCGCGGCCCACTGCAGAACCCGCAGTCCGGCGCGGCGGTGGACGGCGCATGGCAGAGCGCCGACCAATGTGTCACCGTCCCAGGCAAGCCCGATCAACAACCTGATATCTTTCTGGCAACTGATGCCGCTGATCCAGGCTGAAATCCAGACATGGCTCTGAAAGACGTAACCGCTGCTGCGGTGCCACAAGGTATCCCAGGAATCTTGCAATTCAGCAAAACGTTGAGGCGTCGATACCACCTCCAGGCGCAGGCTCACACGACTTCTCCGGCTTGATGAGGGCGACGGACCCATCGGGACATGTGTCCCGCGATCTTCTTCAGCGGGACAACATGAAGGCGGGCCAAGGACTGGTACTCGTCGTGCTCATCGTCGGTCAGGCCAAAGATGAAGCTTTCATCCTTCTCCGGCACGACGAGGGTGCCGAACATGCGGTCCCATATGCTCAACGCCAGGCCGAAATTCTTGTCCCAATGCCGCATGGCGATGCTGTGGTGGAGCTGATGGTAATGCGGACAAAGGAACACCGCGTTCAACGCACGGCCGTAGGAAAGCTTCAGGTGCGTGTGCCGTACGAAGTCCATCATCAGCAGTGTGTTGCGGAGGAAGTAGACGTTTACGCCAAATACGGTCAATTCGACCGGGTCGAGGACGAAGAACAGCCAGATGCCGTAACACAGGCCCGGGATCAGCCCGTCCCACCAGCGGTTCATGATCTCATCGATCGGGTGCACCCGATCCTTGGTGACGCCGATCATAACCTGAGCGGAATGGTGAACCTTGTGCAGTTCCCATAGAACCGGCACGGAATGCTGCAGCCGGTGATATAGGTAGTACGACAGGTCATAGGCCAGCAGCATGGTGATGGTGAACACCAGCAGCGTGCCAGGCCCGGCCGGCCCACGATGAACCGGCGCGCCAAAGATGGCCGACAGCAGAAGATACATGCCGTGCCCGGCCGCCGCGGTCGAGATCACCAGCGGAATCACCAGCAATGGCATGAAGATGCGGCGCGACAGCCAAAACAGGAAATCCGCACGCGACGAAGCGTGCGTCCAGATCTCCCTCGGAAAGACGTATCCGAAAAAGTGGCGAGCGGACCAGACCCCGGGGTAGGCCCGCGCATAGGTCACGACCGCCGCTACGAGCACAGTGGCCCAAAGCAGAGCCAGTTCAATTCCATTGGTTCCGGAGACCGCAGCCAGCGCTCGGTCAAAAAAGCTGTCGGCTAGCGTCATCGGTCGTCCTGGCGTAAGCCATGCCTTAGCTGGAGCGGCACGGCTTGTTGCATAAAAGTGCCGAGGTGGCGGACCCGCGTCATGATGATTCAGGTGCCAGCGCAAGCTTCGGCGGCAAAGGCTTGTCCGAGGTGAGCATTCGATAAAAGCGTTCGATTTCGCGGGCGAATGTGTCCATCGTAAACAGGCGTCGGTAGAGTCCCCTCCCTTCCTGCGCCAGATGCTGACGCAGGGCAGGGTCGTCGGCCAGACGGACAACTGCTTCGGCAATCGCGGTCACATCACCGGGCATTACAAACCAGGCTGTCGTTTCGTGTGCCATGACTTCAGGTATGGACCCGACGGGGGTGCAGATAACCGGCGTGCCGCAGGATAACGCTTCCAGGATCACGAGCGGCAAGCCTTCATCATATGACGGCAGAATCAGCGCATCCGCCTGGGTGATCAGGCCGCGGGCCTCATCCTGGCCGACCCAGCCGGTGAAGCGAACCTTGTCCAGCACCCCCAGTTCGGTCGCGAGCTGGCGATACTGATCCACCGCTCCACCACCTGCCAGCGTCACCTGTACCGGCCGGCTCCGCAGTTGCGGCGTTGCCAGCGCCGCCAACAGATCGGCAACACCTTTGCGCTCCTGAAGGTTGCCGAGAAACAGCAGACGGAACACACCAGTCTCCGCCCGCGCGCTGGCGGCGTCCGCAACCGCCGGCACGCCGTTGTGGACCACACTGACCCGTTCGGAAGGCACGCCCAGCGTGCCGGTTACCCAGTTCCGCCAGACCTCGCCCAGGACGATGCAATGATCCGCCGTGTGAAACATCCAGCGCGTCACCCACTTGCCCAGACCGTTCACTGAATCGTGGAACTGCCTGATGCGCGCAGCGTGCAAGTGAAGCAGCACACGGCCGCCGCAAAGTTTCGTTGCGGCCATAATGATCGCTTTTCGGTATACGCTGCCGCCTTCAGCCAGGTTCAGGTGGACCAGTGCCAGGCGCCCGGCGACGGCTTCCTGCACAACGTGACCAACGGCGCGTGCAAGATGCAGCGGCGACCTCAGAATGTGACCGCCGCCGCGCGTCTCGATTCGTTTCAGAATGTACCGATCGGCCGGTCCGCCAGGCGCGGCGGCGAGGTAGGTCATGATACTGCCCATACCGCCGCCCGTCTGGCCGTAGGGTGAGGCCAACAGGATCGTCCTTCGCCTCGTCATGGTCTGATAATCTCCGGTCAACTCATGTGCCTCACTGCCGGCCGGCCGCAATCCATGAAGCGGGTTGCGCGCCGCCGGCCGTGGGAAGTCCTGGGTGTTGAGCCGAGCGTCCCGGTTTGCATTCAACCGGTGAACTGGCGGTCAATGATTCGAACACAGGATAAGCTCGCTATCATCGACAGCCCAATCACGTGCCGTCGATCTGCCGTTATGAGGCAGTAATCATGATGGGACCTCCGCCACGCAGCGCCGGCATCTCGGGGACGGCTGCAAGCACCGTGAGGCCGGTGTCGACCTCCAGCGCCTCAGGACGCAGATAGGTAGAGCGGAAGAAGTGCGCAAGCAGGATCGAGCCCACCGAGAGCAGCATGCTGACGACAACCCCGGCCAGCAGGATCAGGCGGCGGGTCGGCTGCGGCAGGGCGGGCTCCCGCGGCGGCTGGATCACGCGGACGGAGGATTCGCGATTGGCCTCCACGGTCTCGACAACCTGGCGCTCATCCAGAATTTTCGTTACGGCGCGATAGTTGTCTTCCAGGATCGCCCGGTTCAGCTCCAGACGATGCAGGCTCATCTCCTCATTGTTGAGCGCATCGATCTGCGACTTCAGCGAGGTCAGTTGCTGCTGGATCGCATCACGTCCGGCGACGGCGGCCCGCATATCGGCATCGGTCTTGTTGCGGTCGGTTTCCACACCGTAGGCCTGGGTGGCCTGCATCCGGGCGATGTCGGTCTGGCGTTCCATGGCCTGGCGCCGTGCCTCATCGACGGCGGGCGAGCCGCGGTACGTGGTGGCTGCCTCTTCCTGCCGCTGGCGATAGGCATTCACCATGGATTGCAACGCGGCCGATGCGTTCTTGCGGTTACCGGCCACAGCGGCGAATTGCTGATTCAGCTGCTCCAGGCGAGCCTGCAGGCCGGCGACGGTGGCTTCCGACTTCGCCAGGGCTGCTTCCAGGTCGCCCTGCTGCCGCAGCAGGATCGTGCGGCGGTCGGCAAAGTTGCTGATGTCATGCTGCTGCTTGAACTGCTCCAGCGCCTTGTTGGCGGCACTGAGCTGCTCCGCGACGGCATCCTGCTGTCGCCGCACAATCGGTGCCTGTACGTCGCCATAAAGCTTGGCGCGCAGGTTGAAGTACTGCGCTTCCAGAACGCGCAGCGCCTCAGCCGACACGGCGGCGTCCGGGTTCGTGAACTCCAGGCCGATGACGCTGGACTTCTTGTCCACCGTAATCGTGAGATTGCGCGCGAACAGCTCCACCGCCTGCGCCATCGGGTCGTTCTCCAACGCAGCGCCGTCCTTGCCCGTGCCGGTCCATTCGGCGATCAGGCGGCGGGCGTCGCGGTACCAGCTCTGCAGCAGCGTCGGTGGCTTTAGAAGATCCGGATAAAGGCGGCCGATACCGATCTCCCGGATCACGCTGCGGTGCAGGTCGTCGCTGCCCATGATGCCAGACTCGGTGCGCAGAATCTGTTCGGCGTCGACGCCGCCACTGTTCATGAACTGCTGGCCGGCCGCCGGCCGGAATGTATGTTCGGTGCCCATCAGCACAAGCAGGCTCGATTTCGCCTTGTAGTCCGGCTTGACGATCACGGCCGCAGCCAGGGCGATGGCCATGACACAGAAGCAGATCAGGATGACACGCCCCTTCTGGGTCGCGGCCGTCAGCAGCAGGTCGCGAACGACCAGACGGGGCGGAAGAGCAAGGGTCTCGCTCATGGTTTCACTCCTGCAAGTCTGGCGGGATACGGTTGAAGCGATGCCGCCGTCGGCGCAGGACGGCGGCGCATCAGGGACGGCAAGCTGACAAGGGACGTGCGGTAGCCGGTCATGGCCATGACCACGGCAACCAGCATGAAAAGGTCGATGCTTTTCCGGCCCAACGAATTACTGGTTGAATCGATCGCGATCGCGGCGAGGATCAGCAGCCATCCTAGTGGATGAGCCGCCTGGCGCCCGAGATGAACCATCAGCATGAACAGCGCGACGAGGAAGACAACGAAGCCCATCACGCCCAGGTTGAGGAACATCAGCAGCCAGAAGTTCTCGATATCGGTGGTATCTGTTGCGAGACCAATCTGGTATTTCAGGAATTCCATGCGCGCGAGCGGTACGCCGAAGACAACGTCGTGCGTGTTCAGATGGTTCAGCACGAGCCACTGGATGTTGCGTACTTTCGCGCTGTCATCGATATACATGTGCGCAATGATGCGATCGCCGATGTCGGTGGACGAGATGACTGCCAGCAGAAGGGGCGGCAGGAACAGGACGGCGGCCGTGATTGCGCCGACGAAGCCCAGCGGAAGGTCGCGGCGGACCAGGCCGAACAGCAAGCGGACCGATGCCGCCAGGCTGACACCCGCGACCGTCGTCCCCAGCGCCGCGCGGCCACCGAAGCTGAGGAGCCCGATCAGCAGGACAGTGAACAGAATCGCTTGCAGCACCCCGTTCATTCTCATGCGCAGCAGCATGAAGACGGACATCGCCGTAACAAATGCAGCCGTCAGCGGATGGGTGAACAAGCCATCCCCCCGGAACTCGTCCGAGTCTTCCTGCATCAGCATCTTCATGGTCTTCTCATCCGCGACGTGCATCGGGATAAGATGCGTCTGCGTCGCCCCTTCGTAGATCGACATGACAATGCTGACGATGCAGAAGAACAGGATGATCCAGGCTAGGGCACGCTTCTGCCGATCGGTCGCTTCACGTAGTACGATTGCCAGCATGCCGGCGGACAGGAAGCTCTCGATATAGACGGCGGCGCCGCTGATTCCGACATTGGCGACAGAGTAGAGGGCACAGGCAAGCATCAGCACGTTGAACATCGCCAGTGCAGGCGCTTCCCGGAACAGCCGTATCAATCCGCTGCCGGCCGGACGCCTGAACAGCAGGACAAGCATGGCCGCCAGAGCGACCAGATAGGTTCCGGGATGCAACTTCTCAAACGGGAGTCCACCGGTTTCGGCGTAACGGACACCCAGCAGGGCCAGCGAGTTGCCGGAGATCGCGAGTATCAGGATCACGGACAGCAGGGCCAACACCACAGCCAGGCGGGTGAGCCGCTGGTTGCCGCGGACCAGTTGGAAGTTAGTCGGCCTGACAGGGGCCAGCGTACGGAGGCTTCTCATTGCAAATTCGTTCTGGTGGTCACTGCGCGGCCCATGAACGGTGCGGCACCAGGCGGCTGAACAGCTTGATGTATCGCGCAGAGCAGGCCGCGTAGCTGAACTCCGCAGCGCGCTTGCGAAGCATCTCCGGCGGGAAGCGCTGCTTCAGGCTGCCGATCTGGTCCAGCCCCGCCGCCAGCGATTCGGCACTCCCCGGCTCAACCAGCACGCCGTACGTCCCGCCCGCTAATATCTCGGCAGGACCATGGGCGCAGCGCGTAGATATGACCGGCGTGCCACAGCCCATCGCCTCCACCAGTACGTTGCCGAACCCTTCGCAGACGGAACTCAGCACAAAGGCGTCCGCTCTGCGGACATAGGGAAGAATGTCCGGCTGGTAGCCAAGGAAGTGCACCGCATCGGATAGTCCCAATTCCCGTGCCAGCTCTTCAAGCCGCTCACGCAACGGACCCGAACCCAGGACCATCAGCCGGCCATCGCGTCGCTTGCGGTACAGCGCGAAAGCGCGCAGCAGGGTATCGTGATCCTTGTGGGCGACCAGGCGCCCGGCGGTGACGAAAACCGGCACGCCCGGCTGGTCAAACCATGGGTGCTCAACGACCTGATTGCAGCGATGCTGGAAATCCTCGCCGACCACGGGGTTGTTGATGGTGGCGACGCGCTCTGCGCACAGCCTGGAAAGCTGCATCAGTTCCTCAGCCACCCCGGCCGAAACCGCGATGGCGTGACTGATCAGTGGGGACAGCAGGCGATAGGCAGGACCGACGAACCGGTAGATCCGACTTTCATTGATGCCGAAACCAGGAGAAATGGGGTTGTGCTGACAGATCACGACCTTCGTCCGGCTCAGCGAAAGACCCTTGGCAACCAGCGCTGCGATGTTGTTCAGGTCGAGGTTCGCCAACAGGATGTCCGGCTTCTCCCGGCGCAGGAAACGCATCAAGCGTGGAATATCTTGCAGCGTGCGCGTGCTCTGCAGGTCGACGATCCGCATCCCGGCTGGCACGCTGTCCAGCAGCGGCCCGGTTGCCCGGTGCAGTAACAGCGTCACATCAAGTCCGGAGCGGCGGAACTCGTTCGCAATGATCAGGCTTTGGCGCTCGACACCGCCGCCCGCCAGATCATGGAGATAGATCACAACCGACGGCGCCAGCGGACCGGTAACGGCCTGGCGAACGCCGGTAACGGTAGCGGGTGATCGGGAGCCGGAAAGCGCTACAAGTCCAGACATGTCAGCCTACCCGTTGCGGAGCAGAAACGCGCAACCTGCGCAGTATCCTGCGGACCACGATCATCGGATCAAAGACGAAACGCTTGCCGTCGACCCAGAACCGCACTCCATCATGGACCAGCGTGTGCAGGCCGCTCGGGAACGGTCCCGTATCGTCCGGCTCCAGCCTGGCGACCAGGATCTCTGCAAAGTCCGTCGGTGTCAGCTCGGTGACCGCATGCAGCGCGACGGCCGCGCCGTAGGTCCGGGCACAGTCCTGGCCCGGACGAAGCAGGTGACCATCATAATGGAATACCATGCCGCCGGGCCGGGCGCCGCGTACGTCGATCCGTACGGGCCATTTCGCATGCGGAATCCATGGGCCAGATGGCTCGGCGGCGTGGAGAAGGCAGAGATTATCGGCAGAGCCGAGGTCGAGATCCGTGCAGGCGATCCATAGCCGGTCCTGCCACCGGAACAGGGTCGGATCTGCCAGACGCCGGTCCGGCGCGACGTCACACACAACGGACAATCCGCCATCGTCCTGCAGCCGGTAAAGGCGGGTGGCACCGCGTTCGACAGATTCAGGAAGGCAATAGACAATCCCGTTCTCGGCAAATGTGCTTGGATAGGAGTGATGGGCACCATCGTCCAAAACGGCCTGCTCGACCTCCAGCGCATCGCCGTTGCGACGAACGGAAACGATCCGGCCGGGGCGGCCATCGCGTGGCATCTCCTCGCACAGGATCCGGTCGAATCCATGCCACGGGAAAGGGTCCGCGAGATATGCGGCGGAAGGATGTGGATGAAACCAATGGACCGCGCCCAGCGGGCGACCTGCCATTATCTCAGGAAGCGGCGTGGCGCTGACGCCAAGGCTCCACCATTCGTCCGTTACGCGCTCCTGCCAGCGGCGGGCCTGTTGCAGCAGCCACCCTGGCAACCAGCCTTGGGCCGGCAGCGCAGCGTCGATACGTGACGGGCCACGGCTCCGTCCCATTGCCGCGTCATACAGCAGACGCGTTGCGGTCCGGGTCACCGTGCTGCTGAATTCAACCCATGCGCGCCGCGTGCCGATTGTCGCTTCATCCAGGATTACAGGCAGGGTGCTGCCCGGCTCGTATTGCATCAGCCGGATGGTCAGCGCGTACGGCGGGCGGTGCCAGGTCCGGCGCAACAGGCCGTTGGCATTAAGCGCCTCGCCGGCCGCGGTTTCCAGACGCCACAGCCGGGCGGGACACGGTGGCGCGCAGTGTGGCTCCGGCCGCATGATCCACCGCCGGCGCAGCGCCGGATCGTCCAGCAGGGTGCGGACAACAGGAGTCATGCCAATTCCTGACACAACGACCGCCATCGGCGGCGTCGTGGTCGGCAAGCTAGCTCCAGCCCCGATGTCCGCCAGCAGTGTCATCTACCGCGCCAGCCAGCGCGGCAGCAGCGCGCGCTCCCGGTTCAGCACGACACCAACCGTCTGGCCGCCCAGGCGCTCCAGCAGCGCGCGGGCATTTTCGATCTCCCATTGCCGGGTGCGCCCGGCGGCGACAACCAGAACGGAGCCGTCACAATAGCGCGCGACTGCCGCAGACTCCGGAGCTACCGTAGGCGGCGTGTCCAGCACGATCACCGGATAGGTCGTGCGCAGCATATCCAGCATGGTCCTGAAGCGATCACCGCCGAAGGCCAGCAGCGGACGCTCCCCGGGGCCGAGCCGTGCACAGACCAGATTTTCCGCATCCGGAACAGAGCTGACAGCGTCCGATAACGGCAGGCCCCGGCGCAGGACATCGAACAGGGTCGGTGTCGGCGACGGCCGCTCGCGACGGCGTGACTTCGTCACGATGCCATTGCAATCGACGAACAGCACGGGATGGGGACTGTCGTCCGCTGCGACGCGCGCATATCCCGCTGCGACCAGGCTGGCGCCGGCACCGGCTGCGGGTGCGATGAATTGGATGACCAACGGCATGGCGTTGGACCGCCTGGCTTCGATCGCATAATAGAGCTGCACAAATGACGGGTGATGCCGTCCGACGGCGCCGATGCCGATATGGGCTGGGGCAACGGCGCGTTCCTCGGCCGGAGCGGGTACCGCCTCGGCCGAGACCTGGGATGTCTTGCGGAGAACGGTCAGTTCAGGCGTAGATAGTCTGTTCACAGATGATTCTCCAGATCATGATCCGCCTGGTGCCGAAACGACATAGTTTGTTTGGCTGGGAAAGATTAATGTGCTGCCGCATCTGCGACGAAATCAAAACGCATTGTCGTCGACAAAAACACGGCTTGCTGTCGCCCACAATATCTTGAGGTCGAGCGTCAGTGACCAATTCTCAATGTAATACAGGTCATGATTCACCCGGTGGACGATTTTCTCGACGCTGTCCAGTGCGCCGCGATAGCCGTTCACCTGTGCCCAGCCGGTGATTCCCGGCTTGACGCGGTGGCGGGAGGCGTAGACCGGTACGGCCTCTTCCAAGGCAATGCCGCCGGCAGTTGTGGCCAGTGCATGTGGCCGCGGGCCGACCAACGACATATTGCCCTTCAGCACGTTCAGGAGCTGCGGCAGCTCGTCCAGGCTGTAGCGGCGCAGCCAAACGCCCACGGGTGTAACACGGCTGTCACCGCGACGCGTCTGGACTGTCGCGTCCGCGTCCGACAAGTGCGTGTACATCGACCGGAACTTCAAGACCTCAATCACCTGATTGTTGTAGCCAACGCGCCGCTGACGGAAGAAGACAGGTCCGCGTGAGGTGACCTTGATAATTATCGCGATCGCCAGCATCGCCGGTGCAATTGCCAGCAGGATGCTGCCGGACAGGATGACGTCCTCGGCGCGCTTGATCCAGGCGCGCCAACCGTCGATCGGACGTGCCGACGCCATAAGCAGGGGAAGCTCAAAGGCCGCGGCAGGACGCCCGATCGGAATGTCCAGCTCGTTCATACCGGGATAGATATAAACATTGACCGGCATCATGGAGACGCGACGAATGATCTGCCGTACGCAGTCGCCGTCCGACCAGGGCACCGCGACCAAAACCGTATCGACTTCATCACGACGAATCATCTTTTCCAACGTTGCCAGGTCGCCCAGCATGGGCAGGCCCAACAGCTTGTAGCGCGACGCATAGCTCTGATCTTCGTAATGGCTGAAGATGCCAAAAACGTGAAAGCCCTGACTGCGGGCAGAGCCAATACGCAGCAGCAGGTCGTGCATTGAGGCCGGCTCGCCGATGATGACCGTCCGGTTCAACGGAATTCCCGCGGCCTTGCTGCGCGCATAGATCCAGCGTGCGCTGATCATCACGGCGGCGCCCAGCGGCAGCAACGCCAGCAGCCACGGGCCGCGCAGCGTGCCGGCAATGCCATGCGGCAGTGATGGCAGCTCATTACGCAGCGCCCCGACGCTGAACGCCAGCAGCGCGCCCAGCGCGACAGATTGGGTCCACGCGATGGCGATACGCCGCCAGTTCGGGCGCCGCGTTGCAACCTCGGCCCTGCTGTAAAGCCCGCGCTCCAGGAAGGAGAACGTCGTGGCCAACAGCAGGCAGACGGCCGTCCCCATACCGGTTCCGCTGATCAGCGCGTCCCAGCCGTTCAGGCCGACGAAGCACAGTGCAATGACGGCCAGCGCCGCGACAGCGTCCAGTGCTCCGACAGTCAGAGTGCGGGTGGCCAGCTTTGGCCGGGGGACGAAAGGGTAATGTCCATCCTGCGCTTCCGAAATTGGGGAAGTCGCCGGGGACATGGCGATGGCTATGTCATGCTCCGCCACACCTGGCATCAGTCCATCCCTGCCATGTTAAGAAAGATATAGGGTGCGCATCAGTACGAACTCTGGACGCAGCCGGCGACGCTCCGGCCGGCCCGGGAGCGGTGCCGCATGGTGGGCAAGGCTTCCGGACGCGATCCGGGAGGACCCGGCGGCCGATACGTAGGCAGGGTCAGACAGAAACCGAAACCAAAATCTCCGTGTGGTTCGCTCCACGGGTGGCCATTGACGAAATGGATTCTGTCTTCATCCGACCTTCATGTTCCTGTCGGAGGCCCACGTCACCGCCGCTTCTGCGGACCTCTCAGGGCCGTGTGACAGTGCAGTCGGGTCAAGTGTCCTTGATCGCGGTAACTATAGCGGCACGACAATGAATTATGATACAATATTGTAACTATTTTGATATGTTTGTAATCTGCCCGCTGCGTTGCTCTGCACGCACGCAATTCAGCGCGCAACCATGACGTTGCACGTCCGTTTCAGAAGGGCAACTCAGGGGGTTTTCAGGAATTCACACAGAAGTGCAGTGACAGTTTCGGCTGACTCCTGCTGCACCCAATGGCCTGCACCTTGCAATAGGTGGCAGCCCGCCATGGATGTGCAAACCGTCTCCTGCATCTTCTCAATTGCGCCAGGCGCCTGATAAATTCCCCAGTCTGACCGGCCGGCCACGAACATTGACTTTTGCTCGATCCGGCGGCCACTGAACAATGCAAGGTCCGCGGCGCCGACACCGGCGGTGCGGCAGCGATAGTGCTGCAGCCCGCCTTGGAAGCCGGTTCGCTCATATTCGCTGCTGTAAATGCGCAGTTCCGTCTCGGTCAGCCAGGTGCAGGCGGCGATATCAGCGGGGGTCGGCATTTCGGGTGCCACCGTCTCCGCCATGGTCCGGTCGTGATCCATGATGTAGTAGGTGGGCATCTGGGCCAGGGCTTCCGCAGTCCAGCCCGCAAGGCGGAACGGCTTGTTGTCCTTCCAGTCGCCACTCTTGTGATGGTAGTAGGCCCGGAGAAACCGATGCACGCCCTGCGTGCAGTTCCACATGTCGCCATTGGCTTCGCGGGTGCTGTAGTACCAATGGTAGTGCTTACGCGGCCGGTCCAGCAGCGCCAGCGCACGATGGATCGCCGGGTCGGGAAGTGCTGGCGCCGTGGCTGCAGGCGGGCCGCCGAACGGCGCGCTCATGATGGTCATCGCGCGGAACACGTCGGGGCGCGTCAGCGCGCACCAGGCGGCGACCGACGCACCATAATCGTGTCCGACAACCGCCTGCACATGCGGGATGTCCAGCCGCGCCAGCAGGCAAAGCTGGTCCAGCACCTCATTGGTCAGACGGAACGGACGCAGGTCGGTGTCGTATGCCGCGTCCCACCCCGTGGTGCGGCCATAGCCGCGCAGGTCGGGTGCAAGAACGTGAAAGCCGGCCGCTGCCAGTCCGGGCATCACCTTCCGCCAGGACCAGGCCAGTTCCGGGAAACCGTGCAGCAGCAGTACAGCCGGACGGCCGGGGTCACCGGCCTCCAGCAGGTGAACGGTCAGGCCGTTCACTTCGGGCACCATGCGGGCCCGGATGCCCGCGGGCAGGATATCCGGGCCGAATGGCTCGATCATGCCGGGATGCGTACCTTCATCTCGGTAATGCCGTGGATGAAGTTCGAGTAGAGCCGCTTCGGCTCCTCCATCAGTTCGATTCGCGGGAACCGCTTCATGATCTCTTCCCAAAGGATGTTCAGCTGCATTTCTGCCAGGCGGTTGCCGACACAGCGATGCACGCCGAAGCCGAACGACAAGTGATGCCGCGGCCGTGCGCGGTCGATGATGAACTCGTTTGGCCGGTCGATGGACTCCTCGTCGCGGTTGCCCGAGACGTACCACATCACGACCTTGTCGCCTGCCTTGATCTGCTTACCGCCGATCTCGGCATCAGCCTTCGCGGTGCGCCGCATGTGGATGATCGGCGACACCCAGCGGATGATCTCCGGCACCATGCTGGGGATCAGGCCCGGGTTGGCCCGCAGCTTGTCATACTCGGACGGATTCTTGCACAGCGCCGCCAGACCGCCGCTCATGGAGTTGCGGGTGGTGTCGTTGCCGCCGACGATCAGCAGCGTCAGATTGCCCAGAAACTCGGCGGGGTCGTTGACGAGGTTCTTCGTCGCTTCGCCATGCGCCAGCATGGAAATCAGATCGTAGCTTGGCGGCTTCGCAGCCCGCTCATGCCACATGCCGGTAAAGACCTGCACGGCTTCGGTCAGGATCTCCAGCCGCTTCTCTTCCGAGTTCACGATGCCGCCGGCGTTCACATCCTCGGTTGCACGGTCCGACCACCAGGTCAGCTTGGCGCGGTCGGCGACCGGGAAGTCGAACAGCGTCGCCAGCATCAGCGTGGTCAGTTCGATCGAGACGTCCTGGACCCAGTCGAAGGTCTCATTGCGTGGCAGTCCGTCCAGCACGCGGGCGGTGCGTTCACGGATGATCGACGACATGTTGTTCAGGTTGGCGGGTGCCACGATCGGGCTGACCACCCGGCGCTGGTCGTCGTGCCGCGGCGGGTCCATGGAAATGAAGGACGAGCGCCGGAACTCCATCGGCCGATCAGTGATGGAGATGCCGCCGAGCTTGGCCTCCGAGGAGTAGATCTCGGGGTGCGTCTCGACATGCATGATGTCCTTGAACTTCGTCACCGACCAGAAGTCGCCGTACATGCCGCCCTTGCGGTAGTGCACCGGATCCTCACGCCGCAGGCGTTCGAAGTACGGGAAGTAGCAATCCTCCTGGTAGAGCCGGGGATTGCTGACGTCGATCTGGTCGAGCGGCGTGGAATAAGCGTCGGTTGCCGCGTCGATCTGAACGGGAGCGTTCATGGCATTGCCTCCTGATTTTGGTATGCTGTGCAGGCGGTCATGGCGACGACCTTTCGTCAACCCGTCCTGACCCGCCGTGGCAGTCCCTCGGGCTTGTTCCGAGGGTATGCGCCAGCGGGTGCGACGGGCCGCTTCCAATGGCCTGGGCAAGCCGGGCCATGACAGGGAAGGGGTAGCGTCGACGGGAGACGGATAGGGCGATCACAACCAATGGCCGCTGAACTCAGTGCTGGCCTTCCGGCATGCGGACGATCAGCCCGTCCATCGCCTGGGTGACATTGATCTGGCAGGACAGCCGCGAGTCCGGCTGCGTGACGGCCGCAAAACTCAACATGCTGGCTTCCTGCGAGCCCGGCGTCGGCAGGCCAACCAGCCCCAGCCAGGCCTCATCCACATAAACGTGGCAGGTGGCGCAGGCGCACTCGCCGCCGCAGTCGGCGTCGATACCAGGGATGTTGTTCTCGATCGCGCCTTGCATGACCGACTTGCCGACTGGCACGTCAACCGTATGTTCGGTGCCGTTATACTCGATATACGTGATCCGAGGCATAGACGTTCCTTTTATTGCCCTGCGGCGTCAGGCCGCGAGTTGCTGCATCGACACTGCCATATCCTCGATTTGTGCGCGAGAGAGCTTTTTCCGCCGCTGAATGATTCGGCGTCCGCCCATAAACTCCATCGAGGCGTTCACCGCCTCCACCGCCAGCACCGTGCCGTCGGCGCCGAGATGGAACAGCGCGAATTTGCCCTCCGCCACGCTGCCGCGCACCGCGATGTCGGTCGCGTCGAACGGGATGCCAGCGATCTGCAGGCGCAGTTCATACTGGTCGGACCAGAACCACGGGACCTCGGGGGCGGGGCCCGGCTTGCCGCAGATGGCGCTGGCTGCCTGCTTGGCCTGCTCCAGCGCATTCGGCACGCTCTCCAGCCGCCACATCCGGTCATACAGCGGCAGCGGCCGGCGGGTGCAGTCACCGATAGCGAAGATCGCCGGGTCATCGGTCCGCGCCTCAAGACTCACCACGATGCCGCCGTCGCAGGACAGGCCGGCGTCGCGTGCCAACTCGTCGTTGGGCACGGCACCGACACCGATCAGCGCGGCGTCGCAGGGGATGACCCGGCCGTCGCCGAGGCGCACGCCGGTGATGCGGCCGCCTTCACCCTCGAGGCCAGCAACCTGGGCATTCACCTCGATCACTGCGCCACGGTCGCGGTGGAAAGTCTCGAAGAATTCCGACAGCAGCGGGCAGGCGACACGTGCCAGGACACGCGCTTCGCGCTCGATGATGGTAACCTCGGCGCCCAGGCTCTTGGCGGACGCGGCGGCTTCCAGCCCGATATAGCCGCCGCCGATCACGGCCAGGCGAGCGCCTTGCGTCAATGCGGCCTTCAGCGCCTCGGCATCCGCTACGGTGCGCAGTTCCAGCACGCCGTGCAGGTCGGAACCGGGTAGCGGCAGCTTGCGTGGCCGGGCACCCGTGGCGAGGATCAGATAGTCATAAGTGAGCATCACCTCGTCCGACAGCGTCACCGTTTTCGCCGCCCTGTCGATGCGGGTGACCCGCAGTCCGAGGCGGGTGTCGATGGTGGCATCGGCATAGAATTTCTCCGGCCGGAGCCACAGCGTCTCCTCCGTCGCCTCGCCGGACAGCCATTGTTTGGACAGCGGTGGCCGCTGGTAGGGCAATAGCGGCTCTTCGCCGACGATGGTGATCCGTTCCTGCCAGCCAAGCTGGCGCAGCACGGCTGCGGCGGAGCCGCCGGCATGGCCGCCGCCGACGATGACGATATGCCTCGATTGGTCGCTCACGCTCCCCCGCTCCTGTCGGTTTTGGCGGCATAGGAGCAGCGGGCGCGGCCGGCGGCAAGCGGGTGGATGAGCGGCATGCCGGCGGCCGGATGGCCAACGATGCCGGGCAGCCTTGTCTGAAACTTCACCCCGCCGTCACCGCCCGCCGGCGTCAGGGCGACGCGGCATTTCGCAGTCGCGCCAAAAAGAGCGGGCAACTCACCCAGATTGACGCTTCAGGGGAAAGATAATCTTTTTTCTTGGCAGATATTGCGCTCATTCAGAAAAATATCCTCTTATGCTGGCGGCTCGGCCATCGCAGGCCGTCCACAGGAGAACCAGCCGATGTTCAGTGTGCCGCCGTCCCTGTCCCTGGCCCGCCGCGTCGCCGGTCCGCGGATGGCGATGATGGGCTGTCCGTCCGGCCTGTCGATGCGCTGTCGGCGCGTGCCCCTGACTTTGCACCGCCACGCACGTCCCTGACCCGGAAGGATTTTCTACCATGCTGCAGTCCCACGTGATCGATATTGACGGCGCCTTTGTCGGTGCCGCCGTCCGGCTGGATGTCGGCTATCGCTTCATCGCTACCGACATGCGCCTCGACGAGTTGGATGGCTCCGTCTGGCCAACCCTGGCCGACGTGAAGCGCCTTGCCCGCCGCCTCTATCTCAGCGGTCGGATCATCGCCCCAGCGAACGTACCGGGAAGCGTCCAGACCCACTAACCCAGGAGTCTCCCATGACCCGCCTGTCCCGGCGCCATCTGCTTGGCGCCGCCCTACCGACTTTGGTCATGAAACGCACCCTCCCCTGGATCGTTCCGCTGCTGATCCTGCTGCTGTGGCAGGTCGCGGCGCAGACTGGCCTGCTACGCGAGAACGTCATGCCGGCGCCCACCGCCGTGGCGGCGGCGCTATGGAAGGTCGCCGCCAACGGCGAACTCTGGCGCGACATCCGCGTCTCCGCCTGGCGCGCCTTCACCGGCTTTGCCATTGGCGGCGGCCTCGGCTTCGTCTTCGGCATGGCCAACGGGCTGTCGGGCCTGTCGGAGAAGTTGACGGACTCGACGCTGCAAATGGTGCGGAACATTCCGCATCTGGCGCTGATCCCGCTGGTGATCCTGTGGTTCGGCATCGGCGAGCAGGCCAAGCTGTTCCTGGTTGCGCTCGGAGTGTTCTTCCCGGTGTACATCAACACGCTCCATGGCGTGCGGTCCGTCGACCGGCAGTTGCTGGAGATGGCGCGCGCCTATGGTATGAGCAACCAGGCGATCTTCTGGCGTGTGGTGTTCCCCGGCGCGCTGCCATCCATCTTCGTCGGCCTGCGCTACGGGCTGGGCATCATGTGGCTGACGCTGATCGTTGCCGAAACGATCTCGGCGACCTCGGGCATCGGCTTCATGGCGATGAATGCGCGCGAGTTCATGATGACCGACGTCGTGGTGGTATCCATCCTGATCTACGCGGCGCTGGGCAAACTCGCTGACACGGTGGCCCGCTTGCTGGAGCGCACCTGCCTGTCCTGGAACCCAGCCTACGTGGAGGCGTGAGCCATGAATGTCGCAACCTTTGACGCATACCCGGACTCAACTGTTCGCTACAGCGCGGCCGGCGCGCATCTGCAGCTGCGTGGCGTCACGAAGTCCTTCGGCGCCAACACGGTGCTGCATGGCATCGACCTGGACATCCCGCCAGGACAGTTCGTGGCCATCGTCGGACGCTCCGGTTGCGGCAAGAGCACGTTGTTGCGCCTGCTGTCCGGGCTGGACAAGCCGAGCGGCGGGACGATTGAGATCGAGGGAGCAACGACGGGATGGGATGACCATGTCCGCCTGATGTTCCAGGAGCCGCGCCTGCTGCCCTGGCAGCGCGTTGCCGCCAATGTTGCCGTTGGCCTGTCGCACGCGCCGCGAGGCGCGGACCGCAAGCGTGAGGCGCAGGAGGCCTTGGAGCAGGTTGGCCTCGGTACTCGCGGCGGTGACTGGCCGTCAGTCCTGTCCGGCGGGCAGAAGCAGCGTGTCGCGCTCGCACGCGCGCTGGTCAGCCATCCACGGGTACTGGCCTTCGATGAACCGCTCGGTGCGCTCGATGCGCTGACGCGGATCGAGATGCAGGCGCTGATCGAGCAGGTCTGGCAGGACAAGGGCTTCACCGCCATCGTCGTGACCCACGACGTGTCCGAGGCGGTCACGCTGGCGGACCGGGTTCTGCTACTGGACCATGGCCGTGTCGACATGGACGTCACCGTGGACCTGCCACGCCCGCGCCGGCATGGCGACCCGGCGGCGGCGGCGATCGAGGGGCGTATTCTGGATCGGCTGCTGGCGCGCTAGACTGGCGGCAACAGCACGGGATACGCGACAATGCCGAAGCAGATCCGCCTGAACGCCTTCGACATGAACTGCGTCGGTCATATCCAGCACGGGATGTGGACGCACCCGCGCGACCGGTCGGTGAACTACAACACGCTGGAATACTGGCAGAACCTGGCGCGTGTCGCGGAACGTGGGCTGTTCGACGGCATTTTCCTGGCCGACATCGTCGGGGTCTACGACGTCTACAAGGACAGCCCAGCGCCGTCGATCGTCAATGCCGCGCAGATTCCGGTCAACGACCCGATGCTGCTGGTGCCGGCGATGGCGGCGGTGACGACGCATCTGGGTTTTGGCGTGACTGCGAACCTGACCTATGAGCCGCCGTACCTGTTTGCCCGCAGAGCCTCGACGCTGGATCACCTGACGAATGGCCGTTTCGGTTGGAACATCGTCACGGGCTACCTCGACAGCGCCGCGCGCGGCATGGGCCTGCCGGTGCAGCACGACCACGATTTCCGGTACGATCTCGCCGACGAATACATGGAGGTCGTCTACAAGCTGTGGGAGGGCAGTTGGGAAGACGGCGCGGTGCTGCGCGACAAGCAGAATGGCGTCTTTGCCGACCCGGCCAAGGTGCATCGCGTCACGCATGAGGGGAAGCATTTCAAGCTCGACGCCATCCACCTGTCAGAACCGTCACCGCAACGGACGCCGGTGCTGTACCAGGCCGGGTCGTCGCCGCGCGGCCGCGAGTTCGCTGCCACACACGCCGAGGCGGTGTTCATCAACGGACCCGATGCGCGAGCGATCCGGGAGATCGTTGCTGATATTCGTCGTCGGACCGCGGCGCGCGGGCGGAATCCGGCCGATATGGTGATCCTGCTCAGCCGCACCGCTGTCGTCGGACGGACGCGGAAGGAGGCGCAGGAGAAATACGAAGAATACCACAGGCACGCCAGTGTCGAGGCGGCACTGGCGCATTTTGCCAGCTCCTCCGGTATCGATCTGTCACGCTATGAACTGGATGAGCCGATCCGTTACGAGCAGACGCGGGCGATGAACTCGGCGGTCGACGCGGTGACGCGGCAGGCCGCGGAGCCATGGACACTGCGTCGTCTGATCGCACAGATGGGCCTGGGCAGCCGCGTTGCGCCGATCATCGGGTCTGCCGAGGAGGTGGCGGACGCGTTGATCCAACTGGTCGAGGACACCGACATCGACGGCTATAACTTATCCCGCACGGTGACGCCGGAGTCGCTGGAGGATTTCGTCGATCTCGTTGTGCCGGTGCTGCAGGAGCGCGGAGCATTCAAGCGCCGCTACGAGTCCGGTCCGTTGCGGCAGAAACTGTTCGGCGCGCCGCGCCTGCCTGACACACACCCGGCTGCGCTTTACCGCCGCGGCGCCGGCGCGCGGCGTCAAACCGCGGCGCAGTAGGCCGCCGCGGTCGACGAAGTCAGGGCCTCCCACAACCGTTCTCATCCATTGAACGACGCATCGAACCCGGATGCCGCGTCGTAACGCATCGGCAGCACGCGTTCCTTCGCGTACAAGTCGACCGTCCGCTGCTGGTCGGCGATAACCCCCGCGTCGATCGGCACGGGTTTAAAGCCGCGCGCCTGCAGCGTCAGGCGTGAAACCTCTACCGGTACGCCGGTTTCCTCGGCCCAGGCCGCGGCATAGGCATCCGTATTTGCCAGCCCCCAATCCAATGCCTTTGCCAGGCGCTGTTTGAAGAGCGTCAGCACATCGCGCTTCTCCGTGATGGCCTTTTCGGATGCGACGAAATAGCTCAGCCCGCTCATCAGCCCGTTGCTGCCGTCCAGCAGAATGCGCGCCTTGTTCTGCACCACGGCGAGGTAGACATAGGGGCCCCAGGTCGACCAGGCATCGATCGAGCCGGAGACAAACGCCGCCTTGGCGTCCGCCGGGTTCAGGAACGCGAGTTTGATGTCCTCAGGCGAGAGCCCGGCGCGGTCACGCGCGGCCACAGCCAGATAATGTCCAACGGATCCCTTGCCTGTGCCGATGGTGCGGCCCTTCAGATCGCTGAAACTGCGTGCCGCCGATCCTTCCGGTACCAAAAGCGCCGTGCTGGCGCCCGCGGAACGGGTCGACAGAATCACCTTCGCCTTGACGCCGGCGGCGCGTGCGAACGCGAACGGAGCATCGCCCACACCGCCGCAATCGATCGCGCCGGCGTTCAGTGCTTCCAGCAAAGGCGCAGCGGCAGCAAAAGTATTCCACTCAATGCGGCTTTCCAGACCGTCCAATACTCCGGCAGCCTGCATCAGTGACTTATTGCCACCCTTCTGATCACCGACGCGAAGGACAGGATCAGCCAGAGCGGGACGGATAAATGGCATTGCCAGACTGCCGATCAGCGCGCTGCGGCGAGTCAGCCCGAAGTGAGCCACGACAGAATCCTTTCGAGGAAGAAATACAGCCTGCATGCCGTATTGCATGTTATAGACGGATGTATAGCAATGTGGCCATTCCGCAAGACTAAATCCACCGCATTGGTGCGGCCGCTGCCGCGCTGTTATACTCTCCACATCTGATACTCCTTGCAGCGACAGGAAGCGACCGAATGACCACGTCCCAAGATCCCGCGGCGCAGCTTGCAGAGCACGTTGCCAACACGCGCTACCAGGATCTGCCTGCGGCCACGGTTGAGGCCACCAAGCGCGACCTGATGGATACGCTGGGTTGCGCGCTCGGCGGCAGCGGTGCACCGGGCATCGCTGAACTGCTGAAGTTGTTTCGTCGCTGGGGCGGCGCCGGCGAGTCCGGCCTGCTGCTCGTCGGCGGCCGCCTGCCGGCGCCGCAGGCGGCATTCATTCACGGCGCGATGGCGCACGCGCTGGACTACGACGACACCTATGATCGCGGCGGCTCGATCCATCCCGGCGCCTCGGTGCTCGGCGCCGCACTCGCCACCGCCGACATCGTTTCCGGCGTCACCGGACGCGACCTGATCCTTGCCGCCGCACTCGGCCTTGACGTGTCCTGCCGCATCGCACTCGCCGCAACGATAGACCGCGGCTGGCACCGCACCTCGGCGATCGGCGTCTTCGGCGCAACCGCTGTGGCAGGTAAGCTGCTGGGCCTGTCGGCGGCGCAGATGCATCACGCGTTCGGCATCGCGCTAAGCTCGGCCGCCGGCAGCCGGCAATGCATTGTCGACGGCGCCTTGACGAAACGATTTCAGGCGGGTCAGGCGGCGAGCGCCGGCATCGTCGCCGCGCTGCTGGCTGCCGACGGGTTCACCGGCGCGATCGGCGTGTTCAGCGGAAAGTTCGGCTTCTATGAACTGTATCAACCGATCGGTAACGACCTGGATAAGCTGACAGCTGGTCTCGGGCGCATCTGGCGTGGTGATGAGGTCAGCTTCAAACCCTATCCCTGCGGCCGGCCGTTGCATGCTGCGATCGACGGCGCCATCGGCCTGCGCGACGATCTGGGTCTGCACCGGGGTGGCGGATTGGAAAGCGTGACGGTTCGTGCTTCGCAAGCCGTGGTCAGCGAATATTTCCAGGGCGCAGCAGCGAAGCGCCGACCGACGCAGATCGTCGAAGCGCAGTTCGCGCTGCCCTTCCTGCTTGCGGCCGGCTTGGTGCATGGCCGGGTCGGCATTGATGAAGTCGCCAACTTCGACGATCCGCGCGTGCTGGATCTTGCCCGGCGTATCCGTGGCGAAGTGACGGACGGGCCCAGCGGCATCAGCGCAACATTGACAGATAGTCGAACGGCGGAACGGACCTTTGGCATTGCCCTCGGCGCACCGGAAAATCCGTTGTCCGAGGCGCAGCGTAACGATAAATTCCGCGACTGCGCCGCCCATGCCGTACGAGACATTGATGCCGCCACGCTCGACCAATTGCTGAACACGCTCGGAACGCTGGAAACGGTGACGGACGGAAGGAGTATCGCCGCGCTACTGGCCTGACTGCTCGGGCGTCCTGGCGGAGAAATGGTCTTCGACAGGACGCCGTTCCGGCAGGGCATCCGCAAGATTCTGATCCGCGGCTTCAACCCGCTGGTGGACGCGATAGAGTACGGCCGGGAGTTGCTGCCGCGCGTGCGCGCTCAGGTGGCGGCGCGTGACGTGGCGCGGCAAGCCGCGGCGGCTTGACGCGGCGGCGCACCCGCGCTGACTTCGCTGAAACCACAGGACGTCGTCTGATGAATGCCGGCACCAAATGCGCTGCGGTCGAAGCCGCGCGCGCCCTTGCTCCCGCGCTGGCGGAAACCGCCGCTGCGCACGACCG